>JAZSKL010000301.1:0-4927 GCA_045534855.1 Acutalibacteraceae bacterium | reverse complement strand
AATTGAAAAATTCTGGGAAGATGAAAAAATCTTTGAAAAGAGCATCGAATCCAGAGCCAAGGGTGAGCCGTATGTATTTTATGACGGTCCCCCTACCGCTAACGGCAAGCCGCATATCGGTCACGTTTTAACCCGTGTTATCAAGGATATGATTCCGCGTTACCGCACAATGAAGGGTTGTATGGTGCCGAGAAAAGCCGGATGGGACACTCACGGACTTCCCGTTGAGTTGGAAGTTGAAAAGTTACTCGGTCTTGACGGCAAGGAGCAGATTGAAGAATACGGTCTTGAGCCGTTTATTGACCATTGTAAGGAAAGCGTTTGGAAGTACAAGGGTATGTGGGAGGATTTCTCCAAAACCGTTGGCTTCTGGGCTGATATGGATGATCCTTATGTTACCTACCACAACAGCTTTATTGAGTCTGAATGGTGGGCTTTAAAGCAGATATTTGACAAGGGACTTCTTTACAAGGGATTTAAAATCGTTCCTTATTGCCCACGTTGCGGCACTCCCCTTTCTTCTCACGAGGTAGCTCAGGGATATAAGACAGTTAAGGAGCGTTCTGCAGTAGTTCGTTTTAAGGTTGTAGGCGAAGATGCTTACTTCCTTGCTTGGACAACTACACCCTGGACACTTCCCTCTAACGTTGCGCTTTGCGTAAATCCTGATGAAACATACTGCAAGGTTAAAGCGGCTGACGGCTACACCTATTATATGGCAGAAGCTTTGCTTGATAATGTTCTCGGCAAGCTTGCAACCGAAGAAACACCCGCTTATGAAGTTCTTGCAAGCTACAAGGGTACTGACCTTGAAAGAAAAGAATATGTTCCGCTCTTTGACTTTGTAAAGCCTATATGCGACAAGCAGAATAAAAAGGGTCATTACATCACCTGCGACAGCTATGTTACCATGACAGACGGTACAGGTATTGTTCACATTGCGCCTGCATTCGGTGAGGATGACGCAAATGTTGGCAGAAAGTATGACCTTCCTTTCGTTCAGTTGGTTGACGGTGCAGGTAATCTTACAGAAGAAACCCCCTATGCCGGCACATTTGTTAAGGATGCAGACCCCACTATACTTAAAGACCTTGACGCTATGGGACTTTTGTTTGACGCTCCCAAATTCGAGCACGAATATCCCCATTGCTGGCGCTGTGATACTCCCCTTATCTACTATGCAAGAGAGTCTTGGTTTATCAAGATGACAGCTGTTAAGGATGACCTTATCCGCAACAACAACACTATTAACTGGATTCCCGAAAGCATTGGTAAGGGACGTTTCGGCGATTGGCTTAAAAATGTTCAGGATTGGGGTATTTCACGTAACCGTTATTGGGGTACTCCGCTTAATATCTGGCAGTGCGAATGTGGTCATTTACACTCAATCGGCAGTATTGAAGAGCTTAAATCTATGTCTGATAACTGCCCTGATGAAATTGAGCTTCACCGCCCGTATATTGATGCAGTTACAATTAAGTGTCCTCATTGCGGTAAAGAAATGCACCGCGTACCCGAGGTTATTGACTGTTGGTTTGACTCCGGTTCAATGCCCTTCGCACAGCATCATTATCCGTTTGAAAACAAGGATTTGTTTGAATCTCAATTCCCTGCCGACTTTATTTCCGAAGCGGTTGACCAAACAAGAGGTTGGTTCTACTCATTACTTGCAATTTCTACTTTAATTTTTGATAAGGCACCCTTTAAGAACGTTATCGTTTTAGGTCACGTTCAGGATGAGAACGGTCAGAAGATGTCCAAATCAAAGGGCAACGCTGTTGACCCGTTTGATGCACTTGAAAGCTACGGTGCAGATGCTATTCGTTGGTATTTCTACACCAACTCTGCCCCCTGGCTTCCCAACCGTTTCCACGGCAGAGCTGTTACAGAGGGACAGCACAAATTTATGGGCACACTCTGGAACACATACGCTTTCTATGTTCTTTGTGGCGAAATTGATAAATTTGATCCCACTGCGCATACTCTTAACAAGGAAGACCTTAAGGTTATGGACCGGTGGTTATTATCTAAGCTTAACTCAATGGTAAAGGCTGTTGACGAAAATCTTGCCAACTACCGCATACCTGAAGCCGCCCGCGCATTACAGGAATTTGTTGATGAAATGAGTAACTGGTATGTGCGCCGCGGTCGTGAGCGTTATTGGGTTCAGGAAATGACCAGCGACAAGATTGCCGCTTATATGACACTCTATACCGCACTTGTTACTACTGCTAAAGCTGCCGCTCCGATGATACCGTTTATGGCAGAAAATATTTATCAGAACCTTGTAAGAAGCATCGATAAGGAAGCTCCTGTTAGTATCCATCTTTGCGACTTCCCCCTTATTGACGAAGCTGCTATTGATCTTGAGCTTGAAGAAAAGATGGAGCAGGTTCTTGAGATTGTTGTACTCGGACGTGCCGCAAGAAACGGCTCGGCAAGAAAGAACCGTCAGCCGCTTAATGTTATGTATGTTAAGACCGACCTTACACTTAATGATTACCTTATTGATATAATAAAGGATGAGCTTAACATTAAGCAGGTAAGCTTTACAAACGAGGTTGACGAGTTTGTTACCTATGCTTTCAAGCCACAGCTTAAAACTGTTGGTCCGAAGTACGGTAAGCAGTTGAATGAAATCCGTACTGCACTCTCAAGCCTTGATGGCTCTGAAGCTAAAAAGGAGCTTGATGCAAACGGCAAGATTACTCTTGATTTAGCATCGGGAGAAGTTGTTCTTGCAACAGAAGATCTTCTTATAGAAGCACAGCAAAAGGAAGGCTTCTATACTATGTCTGACAGAGGCATTACAGTTGCAATTGATACCGTTTTAACTCCTGAACTTATTACAGAAGGAATTGTAAGAGAGCTTGTAAGTAAAATTCAGACCATGCGTAAAGAAGCAGGCTTTAATGTTACAGACCATATCAATATCACTATTTCCGGCAGTGAAAAGGTATGCGATATCGCCGCTTCTTGCAAAGCTGATATTACAGGCGATACTCTTGCAGCTGAATTAACCGTTGGTGAAACATTCGGTTATACAAGAGATTGGAATATCAACGGAGAAGATGTTTCTATCGGTGTTGAAAAGCTTTAATTTTAGGAGGGCTTGTTATGCAGGAAGAAAACAAGGCTTATGAAGATATTAGTTCTTCTTCAAAGGTATCTTCCAAGGTAAAAAGCAAAGCAAAAAAAGCCGCAAAGCCGGTTATTAAATATGCAGACGGCATTTTCAAGCATCTTGGAAATGTTATTAAAGCAATAGGATTTCTAATCGGTTTCGGTATTTTCGGCATTTGTTTATTTGTTGCATATTACCTTTATTCAAAAGACCCCACTTTTGAGGTTGTATCAATTACTATTGCTGCGGCAGGCATTGTTATAGGTATGATTTGTATGTTCCTTATTTTCGGATTGGGACACGTTATCTGCCAAAACAACGAAATACTCCGCAGACTTAACGACCTTAAAGACGAACAGCATTATTATTAACAGAAAAACTGCCGCAAAATTTGCGGCAGTTTTTTTATGTATTAACCTTTTTCCTTTTTATAATTACAGATATTACCGCAAAGATAAGCAACGCTATACTTATCCATTGAGAGGTTGAAAGCCCGTACCAAATTCCGCGTATTTTATCTCCTCTGTAAAACTCAAGTATAAAACGCATCACAGGATAAACAATCATATAAACATACATAAGTTTAATAGTATTTTTACCCTTTTTGAATAAATATAACAGTAAAAAGAATATGCACAAATTCCCTGCTGCTTCAATTAAAGGAACAGGAATACGCATTACGCCGTTAATTTCGGGTACTAAATGATTATCATTGACTATAAAGCCCCAACTGCCCTCTTTTCCGTAACAGCAACCGCCGAAAAAACAGCCTATTCTTCCGAAAACATGAAACAGAGGTACACAAACTATATAAATATCAAAAAAACACTCTTTAATTTCAAAATGTCGTTTTTTTAGATAAATTCTTACCAAGATAAGCGATGTAATAAATCCACCATAAAAAACCGAGCCGTTAAACATTGAAGCTACCATTTTCAATGTGCGCCATAAGCCATATTCCGACACATTGCTTATAGCGGTTATAATATACCTAATATTGGTAATACCATATAGAATACTGCCGCCTACAAACAAACCAACACCTGCGACAACTACAAAAAGAATTACATCTTCAACAACTATGTTTTCTTTTTTTCCGAGTTTAAAAGCCACAAAACCGCAAACCAACAAACCAATAACAGCACAAAGACCGTAAATACCTATTTCCTTGCCGAAAATTTCAATAACAGGATACATTTTTTCCTCCTTTAAAAGAAAACACCGACCGGATCAAAGCCGATCGGTGTTTTAAATTAAGATAATTACATTATTATTGCTATCTGCTTAATATTTCAAAATATGAGATATACCGATTATATCAATTCATCACGCTAAAGTCAAGAAGTAATTATGTTTTGTTTTTATTGACTTTGCATACAGAGAAATGTTAAAATAAATATGAGGTGGATTATTATGTATACAGCATCGAACGAAAGATACAATAATATGATTTTTAACCGTTGCGGAGAAAGCGGTTTGTTATTACCTGCGGTATCGTTAGGTCTTTGGCATAATTTCGGCGATTCAGGTAATTATGAAAATATGAAGCAGATGTGTTTTACCGCTTTTGATAACGGTATTACTCATTTTGATATTGCTAACAATTACGGGCCTGCCCCAGGAAGTGCCGAAAAAAACTTTGGCAGAATTTTATCAGAGGAAATGAGTGCTTACCGCGATGAAATAATCATAAGCACAAAAGCGGGTTATGATATGTGGGACGGACCTTACGGAACACGCGGAGGAAGTCGTAAATATTTACTTGCAAGCCTTGATCAAAGTCTTAAAAGATTAGGTCTTGAT
>JAZSKL010000167.1:0-3275 GCA_045534855.1 Acutalibacteraceae bacterium | reverse complement strand
TCTTCCGGTTTATCAAGCACATATACCCCTAAGCCATATTTGTAGTCTTTTGACCATCCAACCCAATTATTAAATGTTTTTTGCCACTCGTCATCAAACTGCGGTGTTCGCATAAGCTTTATTATTTCTTCGCTTAAAATGCGCTTGCCGTCAGGTGTAACACCGCCGCGGCAGAGCATATCAAGAATTTTAACATAATCCTCAGTTGAGCTTATAAGTCCCGCGCCGCCGCTTTGATACTCGTCCCCTAATTTATAGCAGTTGCTGTTATCGGTAGGTACTATCTTACCGCCTCTTAATGCATATTGGCGCGCCATTCTGGGCTTTTCGTTGTCATCTATCGAAAAAGAGGTATCGTTCATACCAAGCGGTTCCATAAATACCGATTTGAAATAGTCATAGTACGGCATACCGCTGCAAACTTCAACTACTACTGCCAGAATATCGTGGCAAAGGCTGTAACGGAAAGCACTTCCCGGCTCAAAATGGAGCGGTCTTGAAGCAAGTACTTTAGCAGTTGCAACGGTGGGGCATTTTCCGTTTGTTTCTATGTGAAAGTTTTTTATAACATCACAGAAAATATCATAATCCATTCCGCCCGACATTGTGAAAAGATGTATAATCTTCATTTCGCTTGTGGCTTTTTCACCGTTTTCAAGCTTCATATCAGCAAATTCCGGTATGTATTTTGAAACAGGGTCGTCAAGCTTTAAAAGTCCCTTGTCAACCAGCGTTAATGCGGCAGCACAGGTGGAAACCTTTGTGCAAGAGTAAAGATTATAAAGCTCATTACCATTCATAGGCTCTTTTGTATCGGTGTCTCTTCGTCCTGCAAAATGCCTGAATACAACCTTACCGTCAATAAGTACAATGAAATCTCTGCCGGGACCTGTTATAAAACCATCAGGATTATTGAGCAGTGTTTTAAGTCCTTCAAAATTCATAATACTACCTCTTTTAAAATAAAAGGGATGTCCCGCCTGTGAGACATCCCGATTTTAAAAATCTTATTTAGCGTAATCGGCAACACGGTTTTCTCTTATGAGATTAACCTTAATCATGCCGGGATACTCAAGTTCTTTTTCAATGCGCTGTGCAACCTGATGCGCAATAATAGCCATCTGGTCTTCGCTGATAACTTCGGGCTTAACGATAATACGTATCTCACGTCCTGCCTGAATAGCAAAGGAGCTTTCAACACCCTTGAAGGAATTGGCGATTTCCTCCAGCTTTTCAAGACGCTTAATGTAATTTTCGATGTTCTCACGTCTTGCACCGGGACGTGCGGCAGAAATAGCATCTGCTGCCTGAACGATGCAGGCGATAACCGTTTTAGCTTCAACGTCACCATGGTGAGCATGAATTGCATGGATAACGGCTTCGCTTTCTCTGTAACGCTTAGAAACCTCAACACCGAGCTGAATATGTGAGCCCTCCTGCTCGTGGTCGATAGCCTTACCGATATCATGCAAAAGACCCGCACGTTTTGCAAGTGTTACATCTGCGCCCATTTCAGCGGCAATAAGACCTGCAATATGGCAAACCTCCAAGGAGTGGTTCAATACGTTCTGTCCAAAGCTTGTGCGGAAGTGGAGTCTTCCGAGAAGCTTGACAAGCTCAGGATGCAGGTTGTGAACACCCGAATTGATAACGGCCTGTTCACCGCGGCGTTTAATAACGGCTTCAACCTCTGCGGTTGCCTTTGCAACGCTTTCTTCAATTCTTGTCGGATGAATACGTCCGTCAGAAATAAGCTTTTCAAGCGTTACTCTTGCGATTTCACGGCGAATTGGGTCAAAGCTTGAAACGGCAATAGCTTCAGGGGTATCGTCAATAATAAGGTCAACACCCGTTGCGCTTTCAATTGCGCGGATATTTCTACCCTCACGACCGATAATTCTTCCTTTGAGTTCATCGTTCGGAAGCGGAACAACCGCAACCGTAACCTCTGAGGAATGATCGGCGGCACAGCGCTGAATAGCGTGAGCAATGATTTCTCTTGCAAGATTATCCGATTCTTCCTTGGTTGTACGTTCAAATTCTTTGATTTTAATAGCTTTTTCGTGGCTTAATTCACCATCAAGCATTTCAAGCAACTGTGTTTTTGCTTTTTCTTTTGAAAGACCGGAAATTTTTTCCAGCATTTCAAGTTCACTTTTCTTAATGCGCTCGCATTCTTCAAGCTTTTCATCAATAAGCTTTGCGCGCTCGTTAAGTTTCTCTTCCTTTAACTCAAGATTATCAATCTTGCGGTCTAATGTTTCTTCTTTTTGCTGAAGTCTTTTTTCCTGACGCTGAACATCACTGCGGCGTTCGCGGAGATCTTTTTCGGTTTCCTGACGCATCTGGTGAATTTCGTCTTTGGCTTCAAGTAATGCTTCTTTTTTCTTTGTTTCGGCATTTTTCATTGCCTCGCTCAATATGCGATTGGCTTCATCCTTGGCAGAACCGATGGTACTTTCGGATACCTTACGGGTATAAATCTGACCTAAAAAGAAAGCTATAACGGCAAGAACGACAGCAACGATGCCCATAATAATGTAAGGCATAATTGTTGTAACCTCCTATATTTCGAATGCGGTATTTACGGGTTATGGTAAAAAACCAAGGGTATCTATAACAACCCGTCGGGAGCCGCAGGCTCTCCCGCCGATATAATTTATAGTCTTGTACGATAAGCAGTTCAATCTTTGCCACGGTTCGCCAAATCCGACAGCATTCGTTTGAAAGATACATAATCGCAAGGTATAACTTATCTTACATATTTTAACACTATATTGATGTACTGTCAAGTATTTACTACAACAAATAGTGCTGTAAAAAGGAAATTTTTTACTATTTGCACATAATTACGGCATTTTAACAATAAAAAAATCCCAACTCCCCAAGAAAGGGAATTGGGATAAAAATATTTTAAATTTAAAAGCCTAGTGCAAACATAGTGCCCCGGCAGGCAATTAACATAACGATCCAGCTTGCAACACCGATAATACCTAAAACTATACCTGCTGTTGCCAAACCGCCGCGGTTACCCTTGCTCTTTGCAGCACCGCCCAAAGCAATACCTAAAATACCAGTTACGATTGGGAGTAAGAAAATAGAAATCAGACCCAAAACAAAAGCTGCTATTGCCATACCGTTTGCAGGCTGTTTTGCTACCGGAGCATAAGGCTGCTGATAGGGTTGCTGATAAGGCTGTTGGTAGGGCTGTTGCTGATAGGGCTGCTGAGGCTGTTGATATGTATTCTGTGCGTTGTTAGCTTCGGCAAGGTTAG
>JAZSKL010000191.1:0-14637 GCA_045534855.1 Acutalibacteraceae bacterium | reverse complement strand
GATAAATTCGGGTGCATTTCCGCCGTCAACTGCGTTTTTAAGCGCAAAATCAAGGTTATCGCGGCAGGTATAAAGGCGCTCAAGCGCATTTTTACCCTGCTCAATAATATCAACCGAATAGTTGATAGGACTGCGGTACTGCGAAGAAATCATAAGGTAACGGATAGGCTCATAGCCGTATTTTTCTGCAACATCGCGAACGGTGAAGAAGTTATTTAAGGATTTAGACATCTTGTGGTTATCAACATTGATAAAGCCGTTATGCATCCAATAATGCGCAAAGTTACAGCCGTTAGCACATTCGCTCTGTGCAATTTCGTTTTCGTGGTGGGGGAAAATAAGGTCAAGACCGCCGCAGTGAATATCGATAGTCTTACCAAGGTATCTTCCTGCCATAGCAGAGCATTCTATATGCCAACCGGGACGTCCCTGTCCCCAAGGAGAATCCCAATAAGGCTCGCCCGGTTTTGCGCCCTTCCAAAGACAGAAGTCCATCGGGTCTTCCTTGATTTCGGCAACATCAATACGTGCGCCTGCCTCCAAATCCTCCAAGGGCTGATGCGAAAGCTTGCCGTACTCGTTGAATTTCTTTGCTCTGAAATAAACATCGCCGCCCGATGGGTAAGCGTAGCCTTTTTCGATAAGCTCGGAAATGATGCGCTGAATTTCATCAATATTTTCAGTAGCCTTCGGGTGAACGGTAGCCTCACGGATGTTCATACCTTTAGCATCAACCCAAAATTCCTTTATGTAGCGGGCGGCTACTTCGGGAACGGTGATGCCTTCCTCGTTAGCTTTTTTGATAAGCTTATCGTCAATATCGGTAAAGTTCTGAACAAACTGAACATCATAACCGCGCCATTCAAGATAACGGCGAAGAACATCGAAAACGCAAAGCGGACGCGCGTTACCGATATGGATATAGTTATAAACGGTAGGGCCGCAGGCGTAAATTTTAACAACGCCGTCCTCTATCGGTTTAAATTCATCCTTGTTTCTTGTAAGGGTATTAAAAATCTTCATTACTTCTGCTCCTTTTTAAGCTGTTCGATTTCGCTTTTAAGCGTATTTATAGCGCCTTCAAGGCGTTCAATTTCCTGACTTACGGGGTCGGGTATATGAATTTGGTCGAGGCTCGGTACTTTTTCGCCGTTTTGCCGCACCACTCGCGCAGGAATACCCACAACGGTTGAGTTTGGCGGAACCTCCTCCAAAACTACCGCACCTGCCGCAACGCGCGAATTATCACCTATTTTAAACGGGCCTAAAACCTTGGCGCCTGCACTTATCATAACATTGTTGCCGATAGTAGGGTGACGTTTCCCAACATCCTTACCCGTACCGCCGAGTGTAACACCCTGATAAATAAGCACATCATCGCCTATTTCTGCGGTTTCACCGATAACAATTCCCGTACCGTGGTCTATAACCAGTCTTCTGCCCAACTTTGCCGCAGGGTGGATTTCTATGCCTGTTTTTCTTGCGGCGCGCTGGGAAATATAACGCGCAAGAAAGAACATATTATGGCGATAGAAGAAATTAGCCTTGCGGTGCATACGGATAGCCTTAACGCCGGGGTATAAAAGCCATATTTCAAGAAAAGAGCGCGCCGCAGGGTCGCGGTCCTTTACTGCCTTTATATCCTCACGCAAACGGTTAAACAAAACATTTCACCCCTTGATTATTTGGATGGGTCTATATAATCCTTGCAGGCAACAAGGTAAATTGCGCCTGAAATGATACAAAGTACAGCCGAAATCCATAAAAGAATATCGGTAATAACAGAGCAAGCATCGGCAATAGAGGTAATGCCGAAGTCTACTATCAGAACCTGACTTATAAGCGCAAACAAAATAGCCGCCATCTGGGAAACGGTTTTTGCCTTACCCCACATATTTGCCGCAACAACCTTACCGCCCGAAGAAACGGTTACGAGGCGAAGTGATGCTATCATAAACTCTCTGAAAAGCACAATAAATACAATCCAGGTTATCTGCCAACCGATACCCATTGCAATAAATCCGATAAGTGCCGCAGTTGTAAGCATTTTATCGGCAAGCGGGTCTAAAAACTTACCGAAATCGGTAACAAGACCGCATTTTCTTGCCATATTACCGTCAACATAATCGGTAAACGAAGCTATCGCAAACACGATAACCGATACCAAAAAATGATATTTAAAATCTATCATCAGTGTTGCCATAAAAATCGGTGTTAAAATAATTCGTGCAATAGTAAGTTTGTTTGGTGTATTAAGCTTCATAGCTGATCAACTCCCCTAATAAATCATATTCAAGTGTATCATTTATATGAACAGGCACAAAATCGCCTATTTTAAGCGGACGGTCGGAAAGGAAGAATATTTTTCCGTCAACCTCGGGTGCATCGGCGCTCGTTCTGCCGAAATAGCACTTAATGTAATCATCCCATCCCTCAATCAATACCTCGGTATCGGTATCGCATTTTTGAGCGTTAAGCTCTGCAGAAATGGTGAGCTGATTTTCCATTATATGCTCCATACGGTCAACCTTGGTTTGCTCGTCTACCTGATTAGGCATATTTGCCGCAACCGTATCCTCCTCGGCGGAGTAGGTAAAGCATCCAAGGCGGTCGAACCGTTTTTCCTTAACAAACTGCGCTAATTGCTCAAAATGCTCCTCGGTTTCACCGGGGAAACCGGTTATGAGCGTTGTGCGAAGTGTAATATTCGGTACTTTTTGCCTTATTCTGTCAATAAGTGCCGAAAGGCTATTATAATCGCCCTTGCGATTCATTTTTTTAAGAATATCGCCGTTTACGTGCTGAATCGGGATATCAAGGTATTTTACGAGCTTTTCCTCTTTTGCCATTAAATCCAAAAGCTCATCGGTAATGCGTTCGGGATAGGTGTAAAGGGTTCTTATCCAATGAAGTCCCTCTATTTTGCAAAGCCTTGAAAGCAATTCGCAAAGCTTCGGCTCACCGTAAAGGTCGGTACCGTAAGCGGTGGTATCCTGCGCTACAACGGTAAGCTCCTTAACTCCCATAGAAGCGAGCTTTTCGGCTTCGGCAACACAGTCCTCAATAGTACGGCTTCGCATTTTGCCCCTTATTTTAGGAATAGCGCAGTAGGTACAGCAGTTATCGCAACCATCGCCTATTTTAAGGTAGGTTGTAAAGGGATAACCGCCTAAAATACGCTCACCCGAAAGGTTAAGGGCTTCCTTATCGCCGAAAGCGTTTTTACAGTTACCCTCAATCGCTTGTTTTACTATTTCACAGATATTTTCGTTTGCGCCTATTCCAACGCAAACATCAACCTCGGAAATTTCCTCGGTAACATCATCCCGGTAACGCTCGGCAAGACAGCCTGTAACAACAAGCGCTTTACAGTTACCATCCTTCTTATACTGCGCCGCCTCTAAAATATTTTCGATAGCTTCTTTTTTGGCGTCCTCAATAAATCCGCAGGTGTTGATAATTATAGCATCCGCCGCCGCTTCCTCACAGCCGATTTCAAACCCGCCGTTTTTAAGAAGATACAGCATTTTTTCCGCATCCACCTGATTTTTGGGGCATCCCAACGATACCATACTGATTTTATACATTTAATATTCCTCGCTGTATTGCAATTCTTCGCTGTATTGTTTTAAAACATCCCTCACAGCCGAAAACGAAAAGCCTTTTCGGCAAAGCGCCGCATAAACCTTTGCAACCGAATTTTTATCGGTTAATTTTGAGCGGTACTTTTTTTCTATAAGGGCGGTTATCTGTTCGTGTTCATTAACCTCGGTATTTTCCAAAATCTCATCGATTATATCACGGTTTATGCCTTTAGTATAAAGTTTTGCCCGAATTTCCCGTTTTGAGACATTCATTTCGGTATTTCTTTCGGCAAATCGCGCAGCATACCGGCGGTCATCTATAAGAGCATAGCTTTTAAGAAAAGCCATAACCTCGGCAATGATTTTTTCCGAAAAGGAAGCTTCTTTAAGCTTTCTTGCAAGCTCTCTTTCGGTACGGTCGCACCTGTCAAGATACCAAAGCGCCCTTTCCTTGCACCTTACAAACTGTGAGCGTTTAAGTATCTCTGAAAGCTTTTCGCTGCTTAATTCATCGCCTTTACAAAGGCAGTATTCGGCACAGACGGTTTTATCAATAAGTTCCTCTGTGCCGTCCGAAAACTCAACCAGAAAGTAATGCTTTTTATCCTTTTTTATATCGGTTATCAGCATCAATCGTCAACCGCTATATCTATGTTGATTTTCTTTTTCGGTCTGTCGGGAAGCTCTGCCTGAACAGGAATTATAACAGGCTCATCATCTTGGGGTGCGCTCTCTTTTTTGCCGTTACCCGAGAGGAACTCGTTATACTTTTCCATAATCTTTTCTTCAAGCTCTGCCGCAAGCTCCTTATTCTCGCGGATAAGCTGTTTAACATTATCTCTGCCCTGACCGAGTCGGGTATCGCCATAGTAGAACCAAGCACCGCTTCTGCGGATAACCTCAAAATGAAGTGCCATATCAACTATCTCACCGTCATGGGAAATTCCCTTGCCGTACATAATATCAAACTCTGCCTCCTTAAAGGGAGGAGCAACCTTGTTTTTAACAACCTTAACTCGGGTTCTTGAGCCTATAAGCTCGCCGTTTTCCTTAATTGTATCGATTTTGCGGACATCAAGGCGCACGCTTGCATAGAATTTGAGCGCGCGGCCGCCTGTTGTAGTTTCGGGATTGCCGTAAAGCACACCGATTTTATCACGAAGCTGGTTGATAAATATTGCGGCGCAGTTCGCCTTTGAGAGAGCGGCGGTCAATTTACGCATAGCCTGCGACATAAGACGGGCAAGCTGACCAACGTGTGCATCGCCCATTTCGCCCTCAATTTCAGCCTTTGTTGTAAGGGCAGCAACCGAGTCAACAACGATAATATCAATAGCTCCCGAACGAACAAGTGCCTCGGCAATTTCCAAAGCCTGCTCGCCTGAATCGGGCTGTGAAACTAAAAGCGAATCAATATCAACGCCGAGGTTTGAAGCATAAACGGGGTCAAGAGCATGCTCAACGTCAATAAAAGCGGCTGTTCCGCCTGCTTTCTGGGCTTCGGCAACGCAGTGAAGCGCAACCGTGGTTTTACCCGAGGATTCGGGGCCGTAAATCTCAACAATTCTTCCCTTTGGAATACCGCCTATACCGAGCGCAACATCAAGACCTATAGAGCCTGTTTTAATATGCTCGACCGCCATAGCGGCATTTTCTCCGAGACGCATAACCGCGCCCTTACCGTACTGCTTTTCAATCTGTGCGAGTGCCGTTGCAAGAGCTTTCTCCTTGCCCTCGGCGGTGTTATTATTTTCTACTGTTTTTTTGGTATTCTTTTCTGCCATTTTTTATATTCTCCTTAAAAGATATTTGCGAAAATACTTCGCCTCAAATATCATTCTATCGAATTTGCTGTCCCAAAAACCACCCTGTCAATGCTGTTGTAATCCTGCTTTACGCCAACATTACAAAATCCTGCATTTTCCATAAGCTTTGCAACTGCCTCGGCTTCGCCTATTCCTACCTCAAAGCAGAGCATACCGCCTGACGAAAGGCTGTTTTTGTAATTATCAATAATCGCGCGGTAGAAAACAAGACCGTCATCTCCGCCCAAAAGCGCAGTTTCGGGCTCGTATTTAACCTCGGGTGAAACGGTTTCCATCTCATTCTTCGGAATATACGGGGGATTGCTTACAATAAGGTCATACTTATTATCGTTTCGAGTACCCTCTAAAACATCACCCATATAGAGGGTTACGTTAAACGCCTTGTTATCTGCAATGTTTCTGCTGGCGTACCGTGCGGCTTCCTCATACTTTTCCAAAAGGTCAACCACAGCATCCTTGTATTCACACGCGAGTGTTATACCGATACAGCCTGTACCCGTACAAAGGTCTATCACTCGGGCGTCAGGCTTATTTTTAAGAAATTCAAGCGCACAATCTACCAAAACCTCGGTATCCTGACGGGGTATAAGCACACCGGGGCCTACCGAATAATCCCTGCCGAAAAAGCTCCAACTACCCAAAGCATACTGCAACGGATAACGGATTTCGCGCTGACGCAGTATTACGGTGAGATTACTTTTTTGAAACTCGGTTAAATTTTCTGTATATTTTGAAATTATCTGCGCGTTCGAGTAGCCTGTAAGGTGGCGGATTATCTGCCTTGCTTCAAAGGAAAAATCCTCAATCCCTGCCTTTTGCAGAGTTTTCTTTGCGTGGTTATATGCTTCAAATATGTTCATCGGGTAATTCTTCCGTTTCGGTATTTTCTGTAATTTCGGTATCTATACTGCGGTCAACATCAGGATTTTCCGGCTCGCAGGCGCGGATTGCCGCAATAGCTATTTCTATCATATCGTCCTCCGGCTCTTTGGTGGTGATGTGCTGTAACCACATACCGGGAGCGGAAATTATTCGTGTTAAGAGATTATCATATTTTCCGCAGGCACGAAGTACCTCAAAGCCTGCACCGCAGATAAGCGGAAGCATCAATATCTTAACAATAACCCAAACAACGGTGTTATCATAAATATCCTTAAAAAGTATCTGAATAACGGTTGAGAAGAAGATACTTACAAGTATCATCAAAATCATAAAGGATGTTCCGCAACGGGGATGAAAACGCTTTTGCTTTCTCACGTTTTCAACATTGAGCTCCAAGCCCTTTTCGTAGCAGAAAATAGTTTTATGCTCGGCACCGTGGTACATAAATACTCGCTTTATATCCTTCATAAAGGCAACCAACCATACATAAAGAACAAAAACCGCAAGCTTTATTGACTGCTCAATAACCGATTTTACAACCGCGCTGAACTCAACGCTGAAAGCCCTTTGCAAAAATCCTACTATCAGTCGCGGTACATACATAAAAAGACCCACAGCCAAAAGAACGCCCAAAACGGTTGCTATTACCATAATAACGCCCATAAGCACACCGTTTGACTTCTTTTCTTCTTTTTTTACTTCTTCCTTGTTTTCGGTTTCTTCTGCAACCGCCTCGGCGGCAGTTTCTTCGGTTACAGCCTCATTTTCGGTATTTTCCGCTTTTTCCTTTTTAGGTTCATCCTCCAAATCGGTAAAGCCCGAAATATCAGCAGACTGCATCATCGCCTTATAACCCTGAACCATAGACTCAACAAAGCCTATAATTCCTCTTATTATCGGCAATCTTAAAATTTTATATTTTTCTCTGATGCTCTTGCCCGCGGGATAGGAAATATCAATTTCGCCATCCTTTTTTCTTACCGCCATTGCGGTTTTTTCGGGACTTTTCATTAAAATTCCCTCAATCAGCGCCTGTCCGCCGATTGCAGTATATTTAGCTTTCGCCTTCGCCATTGTCATTCTCCTTTTTAGTGCTGTCAGGTTGTGCGGGGTCGCCGTTTTCGTCACCCTCTGCTTCATCCTCTGTTTGAGGCTTTTGAGCAGGTGTTTCAAAATCGGTAATCGGTAAAGCATCCTCTTCCTCGGTATTATCGCCGTTATCCTCATAAAGCGGTAACACTATCGTAACGGTAGTACCTGCACCCTCGGTACTTTCGATAAACAGAAGTCCCTGATGCTGTTTTATTATTTCATCGGCAACCGCAAGTCCGATACCCGAACCGCGTACCGTTTTATTTGATTTAAAGAATTTTTCCTTAACGTGGTCAAGGTCCTGAGCCGGAATACCTACACCTGTATCCTTAACAACTATACGCACACAGGCCTCCTCCCTTGTTTGAACAACAAGCACAAGACCGCCCTTTTCGGTGTATTTAACAGCGTTATCGATAATGTTAACGAAAACCTGCTTCAGTCGGTCAGGGTCGCCCATAACAACAGAAGGTGTAGACGGCGGTGTAAACGAAACCTCAATACCCTGCTTTTTAGCAAGCTCGGTATACATATCAACAGCAGTTGTGAGCATACCCGAAATATCAATCGGCTGTGTATTTACGGTAAGACGACCGCTCTGCATACGCGAAAAGTCAAGCAAGTCCTCAACAAGACCCGAAAGGCGCTCACCCTCCGAAAGGATTACATCAAGACCGCGCGCTACTATATCATTATCAAATCCAACCGACATTTTTGCAGTTTCTCCCCAACCGCGTATAGCGGTAAGAGGTGTTCTCAATTCGTGGGAAACGGATGAAATAAAGTCATTTTTCAACTGTTCTGCCTGACTGAGCTCTGATGCCATATAGTTTATGGTATCGCAAAGCTCACCGATTTCATCGTTTTTCTTTATTTCCATTTTGGATTCAAATTCGCCCATAGCAATTCTGCGGGCAGTATTGCTGACATCGCGTATCGGGCGAACGATTGATTTTATAAAGTAAAGTCCCGAAAGGGCGGAAATCACCAAAATTCCAAGACAAACCAACAGCAGAATAATTACAAAATTCCAGATATGGTCATTTGCCGCCTGCATCGAGGTTATCCAGCGGTAAGCTCCCAAAGCTTCACCGTTATCGCCGTAAAGCATTGTTGTACCTGCGAGAATATCCTCTCCGCCCGAATTTTCGCCTCTGAAATAACCTGTTTTTTTAGATAAAAGCGCATCCTTATAATCGGGCATATCGTCCTTGGCGGTTTCAAAGCCTGTTGTTGAAATTAAAACCTTTCCGGTATGGTCTAAAACCTGAACCTCAAGCAGAGTTTTATACTGAAAATCCTCGGTAAGAGATACCGCCTGCGTTTCAAAATTATCGCGGTCGCAGTCGGCAAGGGCATAGAAGCCCAAGGTGTAATCCTCGGCAAGGTTTTTAACCCTATCCTCGTAAAAAGAGGCATAAACCAACGAAAAAACGGTTGTAAGCAATATAACCGCCAAGGCAATCGGCAGATAAACATACAACAGCCACCGCATGGTAATACCTTTGAATTTAAGCTCAAAACTCACAGCCGTTCCTCCTTTTTTAATGAATAATAAAAAATGAATTGATATTTTGCAGGTTGCGTTTTATGCAATTTTATTTGGGTTGATGTGGGCATCAACCCCTACGAACAAACAATATTGATTTAAGGGGAGGGGGATGAGGGTGAAGAACAAAAGGTTTGTGCGAGCTTGCCTCACCTCATCCGTCACTTCGTGACACCTTCCCCATCAAGGGGAAGGCTTTTTGCAAAAGACGAGAAATTTTGGATACTTACTTCACCTCATCCGTCACTCCGTGACATCTTCCCCATCAAGGGGAAGGCTTAAGTTGAAATTTGATAATATGTTAGTGCAAACTCCGTAAAAATTTTTGTTTACATCATAATTTGAATACCTTAAAACCTTAATCCCAAGGCTTTTAAAATATTCATCTCGTAGCTTATCGTTTTGTTGCCCCTTATCCTCATAATGTTGAGAACCGTCTAATTCTATTATTGTTTTAAATTTAGAACAGTAAAAATCAACAATATAGCTTCCTATTACCTTTTGCCTGTTTACAGTAATAGGTAAATTCTTTAAAAAATCATACCAAAGATGTCTTTCCTCTTTAGTCATATTTTTTCTTAACGTCTTTGCGTTTGAAGTTAATTTACTCTTCATAATAGTTTTCCTTTAAGCCTTCCCCTTGATGGGGAAGGTGGATTTGCCGTAAGGCAAAGACGGATGAGGTGACGCAATCCTTATCAATCCGCCGTCCTTATCCTACCTGCCTTCCCCTTGATGGAGATTCCCCTGTCAGGGGAAATGTCCGAAGGACAAAAGGGTGCCGTCTCCGGCGAGGAAAAGGGGGACCGCTTGCGGTGGATGAGGTGAGGCAACTTCTTGCAACCTGATTGTCATTCTGCCAAAAACCGTTTGCGGTGGGTAATGGAATACCGCATTATTTTAATCCAAAGCCCACTTATATCCCATTCCCCAAACGGTTACAAGATGTTCGGGAGCGGAGGCATCGTTTTCAATCTTCATACGCAAACGTCTTATATTAACATCAACAATTTTTTCTTCACCAACATAGCTTGTGCCCCATATTTTATGCAAAATATCGGTACGGCTCAATGCGGTATCGGGATTAGTAAAGAAATATTCCATAATCTGAAACTCAATCTGCGTAAGCTCGATGTTTCTGCCTTCCTTTGAAAGGGTACGGCGGCGAAGATTAAGGGTAAACTTACCGATTATAATTTCATCGGCAGGAGCAGATGTTTTAACGGCTGTGTTCATAGCAACACGGCGGTAAAGCGAGTCAACACGCGCCAAAAGCTCGGTAGGACTGAACGGCTTGGTTATATAATCGTCCGCCCCTATCATAAGACCGCTTATTTTATCCATTTCCTGCGATTTAGCGGTAAGCATTATAATGCCTATTGAATCGCTTCTGCGTCTTAACTCCTTACAAACCGCAAAACCGTCCATACCCGGCATCATAACATCAAGCAAAGCAATATCAAAGCCCTCGGGGTCGGTATCATAAAGCATAAGAGCTTCCTCGCCGCTCGCGGCTTCAACCGTTTCATAGCCAACACGCTTTAAATTTATGGCTTCGAACTCGCGGATTGCATCTTCATCCTCAACTATGAGTATTTTTTTCATTTATATAAACCTCTTATTCAATAATGTAGATTGTTTTTTTCAGTTCATCGATGTTTATTGAAATTTTGCCGCTGTTGTCATAAACCGCGCCAACAATAATGTTCTTTTCGTTTCGGCAAATCTCCTGTAAACCACTCTTTGAGTAGTCGGGATTTTCCCAAACTACGGGGTCAACTATACGAAGCTCTGCAAAAAGCTCGGCAGGCGCACCGCTGTCATCAATATTGTAAAAACGGCGTATTCTTTTTTCGGTATCGCGGTAAACCGCAATATTTCCAACCCATTTTTCGGGAAACGCCAAATAAAAACCGTCATTCTGGTTTATTAAGTGAGTAACCTGCATTGTGAGATTTTCGCCGTTAAAGGTACACCACTTTGTATAGTAGCATTTTTCGGTAGAGCCTGTAACCGATAAAATCTCTTCTGAAACGGGGATTTCCAAAAGCTCATCGTGGTTTACATCGCGGCACACAAGCGTAGCCGCTCTCTCGGTTTTAAGATTTTCACCGCTTGTTGTATCAAGCAAGGGATTTACGAGCTTGCCTTGCGTCAGATAAAACACCTCGGTAACAGCTCCCGCACTTTTAAGCTCATCAACGTAAACCGCGTACTGTCCCGATGAAAGGAGCGATACCGTTTGCGATATAATCGATTTCACGTTTCTGTCCATAGTGCAGGATGAAAACTCAACCAGCTCATCCCCCTCTTTAACAAAAAGGTAAGCTCGGTTGGAGGACTCGGTAGGATTAAGAAGCTGAATAAATATTTCTCCCTTACCGTCCTCATCAAGGTCACAGCATTTATAGGCTGTATATTTCTGCAAAAGCATAAGCTTGAGCTTTTTGTTTTTAAAGCTGTAAACTGCAAGCTGTTTTTCGCTTGTACCGTGAATTTCCCAGCCTACGAGGATTTCTTCAACACCGTCTTCGTCAATATCAAAAAAGTCAATTCTTTCAACACCGCCTGCGGTGAGCTTGCGCTCGTCAACACAATTCCAACCGTTATTCGAACGGATAATCATGCAAAGATGCATATCCGAATCATTGGTGCTGTAAAAAGCAAAAGCCTCATCCTTGCCGTCATCATTTATATCTTTAAGAACAACTGCGCTTTTGCGGTCGCCGCCCGAGGGGTAACGCAGGATATAATTCTGACCGATACGGCTTTCAAGCGCCTTGATAATCGGACGCAATTCGCCCGTAAGCTGCGGAGCTATAAGTAATTGGTCGTTTTCGGTTGAAAACAGGTCACATCCGCAAAGCGATGAAAGCGAAAAAACGCAGAGCAAAACCGCTAAAAATCTTTTAATTCGCAAGCCAGAACCTCCTTCTTCGGGTAAACGGCGCCCAAAATAAGCGCATACTACCCCATAATTATTCATTACACATTATATCACAATGTTTTCAAAAAGAAAAGACATTTTTAATACATATAATAAATATTTATAATTTTTTTACATATCCATAAAAAATCGGACGCACTGTAAAGGAAAAAACCAAAACAATGTGTCCGTTATAATGGTTATAATTTGTTTTTCAGCCGTTATTCCTCAAAGCAATCATAAGCCGTAAGGATGTGTTTTCCGATTTCATAAAGCAGGTTTTCACCCTTAATTCTGAGCTCGAGCGGAACATTCAAAAGACGGGTATCCTCCGGAAATGGACGCCTTTTATGACCCGAATGAATAACGGTGTTATCTATACCCAAAAGCGCGCAAGCCTCTATACAGCGCTTGTTTACATCAATAAACTCGGTTGTTGTCTATTGTAATAAATTAAAATATTTTTGTTATTTAACAAGATTTTGCTCTATCGGATTTCCGTTTTTAAAGCTTTTGGCATTCTCAAATGTTGTTTCGCTTATGGCTTCAAGCGCTTCATTTGTTAAAAAGCCCTGATGCGAGGTCACGATAACATTGGGGAATGAAAGCAATCTCGATGTAACCGAGCTTTCAAGAATATCATCCTCGCGGTTTTCAAAAACATTTTCCTGCTCTTCCTCATAAACATCAAGCCCAACACCTGCAAATTTATGCATACGGATACCCTTTATAAGGTCCTCGGTGCTGATAAGCGCGCCGCGTGAGGTATTCACAAGAATTACGTTATCCTTCATTTTTTCTATTGCATCAAGGTTTATCATATGGTAGGTATCTTCAAGAAGCGGACAGTGCAAGGAAATCAGGTCACTGCGCGCAAACAGCTCGTCCAGAGAAACGTATTCAATAAAATCAAGCCCGTAATTTGGGTATTTGTCGTAAGCGATAACCTTCATACCGATTCCGTGACAGCTTCGGCACATCGATGCACCAATTTTACCCGTTCCTATAATTCCTGCGGTTTTGCCGTTAAAATTAAAGCCGGTAAGCCCCATAAGGCTGAAATTATTTTCGCGCACCTTGATATACGCCTTGTGGATGTGGCGATTTACCGCAAAGGCAAGCGCCAGAGCGTGCTCTGCAACCGCCTCGGGAGAATAGCCCGGTACACGCATTACGGTAATACCATACTCCCTTGCCGCAGTTAAATCAACATTGTTAAAACCGGCACAACGAAGCAGAATAAGCTTCACTTTGCAATCCGCAAGTGATTTTATAACCTCTTTATTCACATCGGACGCCACAAAAACACAAACCGCATCATAACCGCAAGCGAGTGCCGCAGTGCGCTCGGAAATATCGGTATTCAAAAAATCCACCGAAATATCGGGGTATTCCGCCGCAAGATATTCAAATGATTCTTTATCGTATGGCTTGGTATCGTAAAAAAGGATTTTCATTTTATCAACTCCATATTTAGGGTTTGATAAAAAACAAAAATTATTCTTTCGGTGTAAGCCTATCTAAATTTTCAAGCCTTACTGCCGTTTCTAAAGCCAGCTCCATCATCTCGGTAAAGGAACGCTCGCGCGAGTCGGCATCAAGCGCATCAAACGGCGGATACACAAGGTCGGAAACGGTACAAACAGCAAGCGAACGCATACCGAGCCTCATAGCCGTACAGTAAAGTCCCGCCGCCTCCATTTCAACTGCCAAGCATCCCATTTTGTCCCACTCGGCGGCAGAGCGCGTATCGTCATAAAAGGTATCAGAAGAATAAAGACTGCCGATTTTAACAGGAGTTTTCATATCATCAGCCGATTTTTTTAAAGCATCAAGAATATCGAAATCACAAGTAGGTGCAACCGTTCCCGAAAGCCCGTACTGACGGCTGAAATCGGAGTTTGTACAAGCGCTCATACCTACAACTATATCCCGAAGACCAACCTTTTTGCTGATTGCTCCGGCACTTCCTATGCGGATAATGTTCTGAACTCCAAAGTGCTTATAAAGCTCATAGCTGTAAATTCCTATTGAAGGAATACCCATTCCGCTTGCCATAACCGAAACCTTTACACCTTTGTAAAATCCCGTGTAACCGTTTACGCCTCTTACATCGTTTACAAGAACTGCTCCCTCAAGGAATTTTTCTGCTATAAATTTTGCTCTTTTGGGGTCGCCCGGCATCAAAACGGTTTTACCAAATCCTAATTCTTCATTTAAAAGTTCAATATGCGGGGTTTTCATTGCCATAGTACCACCTCTTACTTATTATATATCTATTATATTAGATTAAAAAAGCTTCGTCAACAACAGCAATATTCTATTTTGCCCCGAATTTATTAAAATATTTTAAAAAATTTTGTTTGCCGACTTCTTTCGCGAGATTTCGACAAAAGATATATGTATAATATCATATATAGTAAAAAATATAAATAAACGGTACACTTATATCAAAGTTTGTAAAAAACAGGAAAATATAGGCGTGCTAAAAGAAAAGAGGATTAAAATGAAAGAAATTTTTAAACAGGTAGCAATCAAAAACGGAGTAAGCGAGGAGGAGGTAGTAAACGAAATCCAAACGGCTATTGAATATGCCATGAACCGAAACAACATAGACGGTAAAAAACGCAATATCGGTATGCCGTTTAATAAAAACAAACCTACCCCCGAAGAATTTATCAGCTTTTTGGTAAGCCGGATTTTATCCGAAAACAATTTGAGTATAGATTCGTAAAATTGCTGATTTTTATATAAAAAAGGGATGATGTGGGCATCATC
>JAZSKL010000201.1:0-6926 GCA_045534855.1 Acutalibacteraceae bacterium | reverse complement strand
GGCCTCCGACTTAAAAGATATTATGATACACTGTAATTGTAACTTAGACCCAAAGGTTCAAGTCAAGAGAGTTCTGCAAATTTCTCCAAAATTTCGAGGTGATTGGAAATTGAAAAAACACGCTGAAAATTTATTTAAAATCGGAGAAGTAATTAAAATCATGGGAATTACCCGTAAAGCACTTCTTGTTTATGAGGAAATGGGCCTTTTAACTCCGGCTGTTAAAGATGAGGAAAGCGGATACCGTTATTACTCGGCAGACAATATGACGCAGATTCGTTCAATCCGTTCCTTACAAACACTTGGATTGACACTTAAAGAAGTAGCGGAATATTATTACGATACCGATAATATTGATACACATTTAGATCGACTTATGAAGCTACGTGCTTCCTTGGATCGAAACATACAGATGTTGCAGGTACGTGCAGCCAAGCAAGGCGATTTAACCGTTCGCAAAACCATCCTACCCCGACAGGTCTGCTTCTGTAGCCGTTATGAATGTAAGAACGTTTCCGAGGCAGCCAATGTTTTGCGAGATACCTATATTGCCGCCGCTCATACAGGAAAGATGTCCATGCTCGGGCGTATGTTTACGATGCGTATGTCGCCGATGACAGAGAAATTGGATATTATGTGCTGCATCCCCGTTGAGGATAATTATATCGGCGAAGAGCGTCTGGAGTTTGCAGAAACACAGGCACTTTGCATTTATTATCGTGGCCCGTATGAGAAAACTGCAACAGCTATTCACGCTTTGATGCAATACATACAGAAAAACAACATCGAAACCACCGGTCCGGTCCGTTCCGTTTTTATGGAAGGCCCACCCAACCGCGGAGAAAATAGTGGTGATTATATTACTCAAATAGCCGTGCCGATTAAGGAATAAAACATAAAATAATTGCCCCCGTTAGAAATGCAGAAATTACTGCATTTCTAACGGGGCTTTTTTATGATGCATCTTTTAATTTATTACTCTCCGCCACACTTTGCGCCGTTTCAAGCATATTCTCTGCGAAAATAGCGTAACCCTTGGTTGGATCGTCAACCAAAACATGAGTTACTGCACCTATTAGCTTTCCGTTTTGCAAAATAGGGCTGCCACTCATTCCCTGCACTATTCCGCCGGTTAATTTAAGAAGTTCGGGGTCGGTTACGGTTACTATCAGGTTTTGGGTATTACTATGCTCTCCTGCTGCTCGTTTTTTTATGGTGCAGGAGTAAAGCTTTGGTGTATCTCCGTCTACCGTACATAAAATCTGGGCTTTACCGTTTTTTACCTCTTGGCGCAGAGCCACCTCTGTAAGTGCGGAAATATTTATATTTCCGCAAAGGTTGCCGTAAACGCCGATTTCGCAGTTAAGGTCTATATTTGACAATGTTTCGCCCTTAAATGTGCCTTTAAGTTCACCCGGTGAACCGCTTGTTCCCTTTTGAACCGCAGATATTGAGGCAGTTACAAGTTGTCCTGTTTCCACCTCTAAAATCGAGCCTGTATCGTTATCGCAAATACCATGTCCCAAACCGCAAAGCACGTTGGTTGACGGGCTGTAAAAGGTTAATGTTCCGATACCTGCAGAGCTGTCTCGCACCCATATTCCGATTTGATAATTTTTAGTTTCTGCCGATAAGGCAGGTGTTACGGTTACTGTTTTTTTCTTACCGTTTCGCTTTATTACAAGCTTTATCGGCCTTCCTGCCGAATCGGATACTATTGACGCTATATCCTCATTACAGGTGATATTTTCTCCGTTTGCGGTCAATATATAATCGCCCTTTACTATACCTGAATCAACAGCAGGATTTACCGTTCCGTAGTTGGTAGAAACATCGGTTGTATCGATTACAATCACGCCCTCGGTATAAAGCTTTATACCAAACGGATTACCAAGAACTGCAACATAAATTTCATCTACTACCTCAACATCCACGCTTGAAAAAGGTATTGCGCCGAACATTTTAAGTTCAACGGTAAATTTATTTTGTCCTTTTGAATTAAGCGATGCGCCCGACATACTTGCCGCATCGTATTCTGCGGTAATCGGCACTACTGTGTTTATTTCAAAAATATCGCCCTTATTTATTTTATACTCCTTGCTTAATGTACCGTTTAAATAAAACATAACCGAAAAAACAAACACACTCATAACAAAAGTCAAACAGAAAATTATTTTTACCGTTACACGCGCTATTTTCATAAAAAATCACTCCTTTCAAGTTTAATCTGCCCTGAAAGGAGTAATTTTAATAAAGGAAAATAATTATTTTTATTTTTAAAAAATTTTACTTAAATTCAAAACTGCCGTCTGCAAAGGTACAGCGAACGCTATCTCCATTTTTAATACTTCCGTCAAGTATTTTTTCACTTAATGCATCCTCTATACTGCTTTGAATTTCTCTGCGAAGCGGACGGGCGCCGTATACAGGGTCGAAGCCTTTATCGGCAAGTGCCGAAATTGCGCTTCGGTCAAACTCAACCTTAATATTAAGGTTATCAAGTCTTTTTTGCAGGTTTTCGAGCATCTTTACCGCTATCTCGCTTATCTCATCGTGAGAAAGCTTATTAAACACTATAATATCATCAACACGGTTTAAAAATTCAGGACGGAAAGCCTCTTTAAGCTCTGAAAGCACCTTTTCCTTGAGGTTAGTTTCTACAGTATCCTCGCTTGCGGTAAAGCCAAAGCTTACCTTTTTATCAGTAATAAGGCGAGCACCTATATTAGAGGTCATAATAATTACGGTATTTTTAAAATCTACCCGTCTGCCTTGGGAATCGGTTAAAATACCATCCTCCAAAATTTGAAGCAGAATATTGAAAACATCGGGATGAGCCTTTTCGATTTCATCAAAAAGAATTACGGAGTACGGATTTCTACGTACCTGTTCGGTTAATTGACCTCCCTCTTCAAAGCCCACATATCCGGGTGGTGAGCCTACAAGACGGGACACCGTATGCTTTTCCATATATTCCGACATATCAAGCCTTACCATACGGTTTTCGCTTCCAAACATAGCCTCTGCCAAAGCGCGGCAAAGCTCGGTTTTACCTACACCCGTTGGCCCTAAAAATATAAACGAACCAATCGGGCGTTTGGGGTCTTTTAAGCCTACCCTACCACGTCTTATAGCCTTTGATACCGCAACAACTGCCTCTTGCTGACCGATAAGTCTATTATGGAGAACCTTTTCAAGATTAAGAAGTCTCTCGCTTTCCTCCTCGGTCAACTGAACAACCGGCACTCCGCTCCAAGAAGAAACTATTTCGGCAATATCCTCTGCCGTTACCTCTCCTGCATAGTGCGAGCTGTTGGCTTTATTAGCGTTTTTGAGTGTTTCAAGCTCATCTTTCAAGCGTTTTTCTTCATCGCGAAGATTGGCCGCGCGCTCAAAATCCTGTGAATCTACCGCTTCGTCTTTATCAGCAGAAACAGCAGAAATTTTTTCTTCAAGCTCTTTAACCTCCGGCGGAACATTAGATACCGAAAGTCTTACTTTACTACCCGCCTCATCTATCAGGTCAATAGCTTTATCGGGTAAAAATCGGTCATTTATATAACGTGCAGAAAGCCTCACAGCCGCTTCTATTGCCTCATCGGTTATCTTTACCTTATGATGAGCTTCGTATTTATCTTTAAGCCCCTTTAAAATTAGAATAGTATCATCAACCGAGGGTTCTGCAACGGTTACCGGCTGAAAACGGCGCTCCAATGCGGAATCCTTTTCAATGTTCTTGCGGTATTCCGAAATAGTAGTTGCGCCTATAAGCTGGAACTCACCTCTTGCCAAAGCAGGCTTTAAGATGTTTGCGGCATCGGTTGAGCCTTCGGCAGAGCCTGCGCCTATCATTGTGTGAACCTCATCAATAAACAAAATAACATTGCCCGATTTTGTAACCTCATCAATTACGGCACGAATACGCTCTTCAAAATCGCCTCTGTATTTTGTGCCTGCAACCATACCTGTTAAATCAAGGGTAATTACCATTTTATCAAGCAGTATTTCAGGTACCTCACCCGAAACGATTTTTTGAGCAAGGCCCTCAATTATCGCGGTTTTACCAACACCCGGCTCACCAATTAAGCAGGGGTTATTTTTAGTTCTCCGGCAAACAATTTGTATTACGCGCTGAATTTCCTCATTTCTGCCTATAACAGGGTCTATTTGACCGTTTCGGGCAGCTTCAGTTAAATCTCTGCCGAATTTTTCGAGTGTTGGAGATTTAGCATTTTTATTTGATTTATTAGGTTCGTTATGAGCCGAACCGTATCCCTCCGGCTGAATTTGAGAGTTTGAAATAAGCTCTGCTTTAAGAGAATTTATATCAACCGAAAGCTCACGCAGGAAATTAACTGCGTAATTATCTCCCTCACTTATAATACCTATCAAAAGATGCTCTGTTCCAACATACTTTTTCCCCATTTTAACACAGCTCGACATAGCGCTTTCTATTACACGCTTGGCTCTTGGAGTAAAGTACTCAGGCGAAAGTCTTGTAGGAGTACCGTTGCCTATAGTACTGCGAAGCATCTGTTCAATTTTATCCCAGGTTACACCGTGATTGGTTAAAACATTAGCGGCAACACCGCTTCCTGTTTTTAAAAGTCCAAGCAACAGATGCTCGCTTCCAACATAGGTATGACCCATTTGACCGGCATCCGATATAGCGTAATTAAGGGCTGTATTAGCCTTTTCCGTAAAGCCGTCAAAATTAAATTTCATTAAACACTACCTCCTGTTTACTGTTCGTTTTGTAATGCCTGCCTTACCATATTTGCGCGGTAAATATCACGTTCATCAGGGCTCATTCTGCCGTATTTCCTCATAAGCATATACGGTTGACCCTCAATAAGCAGGCGAATAGGATTTATTTTTTCATCCTTTATTATGCCCATACCGATACCGAGTTTAATCTCGCAAAGGCGTTTCATCATTTCCTTACTGTCGAGAATACGCGCATAATTCAAAACACCTAAAGCACGCATACACATATCCTCAACCTTTAATTTGTTAAGTCCCTCACGTTCGCGGCGTTCCTTTTCAATCAACTGCATTGTTATAATTTTAAGGTTATCAAGCGCATTCTTTTCGCTGATACCAAGTGTTATCTGATTAGAAATCTGATAAAGCGATGCCGCCGCCTTGGTTCCCTCACCATACATTCCCCTTACGGTAAATCCGATTTTATTTACCGAATCGGCAAGTGAGGAAATCTGTCCCGACCCCTCAACAACCGGCAGATGAAGCATTACCGATGCGCGAAGTCCCGTTCCTAAATTAGTAGGACATTCGGTTAAAAATCCAAGGCGTTCATCAAATGCGATATTGAGACTGTCGCAAAGAAGAGTATCAAGTCTTTCAGCAACATCAAATGCCTTTTCAAGCTGCAAACCGCCGTAAAGCACCTGTATACGCAAATGATCCTCCTCACCTATCATAATGCTGATGCTTTCATCCTCTGAAAGAATAATTGCACGCCCCTTAGCCGAAGAAGCAAAGTCCGGACTTACTATATGGCGTTCAACCATTGCATGACGCTCATCCTCCGGAACATCCTTCATCTCAATAAATTTAAGAGAACGCGAAAAAGGTGTATTACTTTCAAGAACTGCCTTTTTTACAGTTATGTTGAGCTGTTCTCTTTCTTCATCGCTCATTCTCGAAGGGAAAGGAATTCCTGCAATATTTCGCGCAAGACGTATTCTTGTACTTACAACAATATCGTCCTCGGGATTTTTACCAAGATACCAACTACTCATTACCCTTTTCCTCCTCTATTTTTCTAATTTTATCGCGTATAACAGCCGCTTCCTCAAATCGCTCATTGCGAACAAGCTCATTAAGCTTCATACGCAGGCTTTCAACCGTTTCTTTAACAGGCGTTACCATAAGCGGAGCTTTATTTGGAATTTTTCCTGCGTGTTTTGTTGAACCGTGAACCCTTTTTAAATACGGCAAAAGCTGTTCATAAAAGGTTTTATAACACTCGGAGCATCCAACCTTACCGCTTTCGGCAATATCCGAAAATGAAGCATTACAGCAAGAACAGCGTAATGCTGTAGATGAAGAATTAGATGTTAATACATCGCCAAATACCGAAGCAAGCATTTCGCCGAGCTGTGATTTACCTATATCCGTATATCCCTCTTTAGCGGCACAGTAACCGCAAAGGTTGTGTTCCGTTACAACACCGTTTACAACCGTTCTGATATGGGTGGTTGCATTGTTTTTTCCGCATTTTTCACAAAGCATATAAATCCTACCTTTCTTAATGCAAAAATCAAATCTGGGTTAAAAGCATTTCTTTTAATATTGCGGCACGTATATTATCCTTCAAAATAGGAGGAACACAGCGCATTACGTTATTTGAAAGTGCCGCACACATCAATCCAGCGGTATCTGCATTGATAATGCCCGATTGCAGACAGTTTTCAACTACAATTCTTGCCGTCATCGCATCAACCGAATCGCCTACTGAATTTATTATGTGCATAACCGCAGAAGAATGACTCATTACCACACGTTTAATCTTTATATAACCGCCGCCGCCTCTTCGGCTTTCAATAATATAGCCGTGTTCAGGAGTAAAGCGGGAGGACAATACATAGTTTATCTGGCTTGGCGCACAGCCAATAAGATTTGCAAATTCATTACGCTGGATTTCGGCGGTATTAACATCCGATTCATCAAGCAAGCGCAGAATTTCAGCAGTTATTAAATCGCTAATTCTCATACAAATCACCTTTTTGACCTTTCCTGACTTTTATTATACACGAAAGTCAGGAAAAGTCAATAACTATTTTGAAAATTATAAAAACAAAATTTTTAAGAACACATTTTTTACCCTGACATAGTATATAGTACCTAACGAAAAGGAGGTTTGTCAAATGTGTAACAACGGTTTCGGTGGAAATTGCAGTGGG
>JAZSKL010000060.1:0-4937 GCA_045534855.1 Acutalibacteraceae bacterium | reverse complement strand
CTATTTTGAATCCAAGTGTCTTTCTGAATGGTATTTTAGAAATCTATGTATTTTTTCTAATTTGCAGAGTATTGCAAAAGAGCATAATAGGGTCGTCGTACTTTATGGCGCCGGGCATATTCCTATTTTGAGAGATTTAATTAATATGTCAGATAGTATGAATTTAGTTGATATAAATAACTACATACAATAAAATCCCCAGTTTTCAGGCACATTTCATTCGTGTCATTAAGTTCAAAACACCCAGTCGAGAGCCTCGACACGCAATTCGCGTGCTGAGGTTCTTTTTTTCGAAATTTCTACCTCGCGTTTGAAGTTGGTTATGAACACTCTCACCAAAGGATAGCTTTACTAACTCAGTGTTAGTAAGGCGCTTTTCTTTTTCTGTCACTTTCCGTTTTATACCGAACAGCCGATTTAGCCTAATCTTTTTTGGCGGCTCGTGGTCGGCTCGGTCGGTTTCCGCTCTCAATTAGCTATAATGATTATAGAATGTCGAAACACTGAAAAAGTGTTTCGAGAAGCCGATTTTATCGGCTTAAACAAAATTGAATTTGAGGTAATTCAATTTTGTCTATATTCATTGCAATGGGCATAGACAAATTTTCTTTGAAAATTTGTAACAAAATCAAAGATTCTGTCCGAAATTCTTGACAAGTTTCATACTAAACAAAAATCCGTCCTCTTTCGAGAACGGATTTTCGTTTGGAGCTGCTAACCAGATTCGAACTGGTGACCTCGTCCTTACCAAGGACGTGCTCTACCACCTGAGCCATAGCAGCAAATATTAAATTTATCTGTGCGACTTTAACATTATAAGATAAACAAGCGGTAAAGTCAAGTAAAATTTTTGATTTTTTAATTTAATTTTTATAACAATTGTGTTTATTTACTTTTTTAATTTCCTATAATAAGAAAGACTTGACATCCGCGCGGCAAAAAAGTAAAATATTATGTAATGTGGAATATTATGTCTATCTATATATAATATATAATAATGAATATTGTTTCGCGCAGGTGGAGGCGTGAACTTTAATATCGATGACCGTTTTGCGGTATTCAACCAACATCGATACATAAATATTTAAAATATCTTGGAGGAAATATATTGAATGAGTGAATCTTACGCAAAAAAGAATAAGAAAGGTTATACAAAAAAAGGAAAAAATTACAGCGGTAAGAAGAATTACGATAAGCACGATATGTCTGATATAAATAAAATGGTAAATCAGGTTGTGAGAAGCGGAGTAATAGATTATGATTTTGAGGATTATGGATTTTCTAAAAACCATACAAAAAATGACCGTTCCAAACAAAGCCTTTCACCTGATAGGGAAACTTCTAATAAAAAAGCACCAAAGACTTCGCCTAAACCGCCTGTTAAGAAAAACAATGGTTATAAGGGAAAGCATAATGTAAGTAAACCGCAGAAACCGTCAATTCCAATGCATATTATTCCTCTTGGAGGACTTGGGGAGATAGGAAAAAATATAACCCTTTATGAGTATGACGGTGATATGTTTTTGGTGGATTGCGGTATGAGCTTTCCGGATGAAGATACGCCCGGTATTGATATAGTAATCCCTGATTTCACCTATATTTTAGAAAATAAGGATAAAATAAAGGGACTTGTTGTAACCCACGGTCATGAGGACCATATAGGTGCTATTCCGTATCTTTTAAGGAATTTTAATTTACCGATTTATGCAACACGCCTTACAATAGGTTTGATTTCGGGAAAACTTAAAGAAAATAAGCTTCTTGCAGATGCAAAGCTTAATATTGTAAATCCCGGTGAAACGGTTACTCTCGGCAAATTCAGTATAGAGTTTATACATGTAAACCACTCTATTCCCGATTCTGCAGGCTTTGCAATAAGCTGTGGCGCAGGAACGGTTATCCACACGGGTGACTTTAAAATAGATACAACTCCCATTGATGATAAAATCATAGATATTGCACGTTTTTCGGCATACGGCTCAAAGGGCGTTTTAGCACTGCTTTCTGATTCTACAAATGCCGAGCGTCCGGGCTTTACCCCGTCTGAAAGAATTGTCGGCGAATCGCTTCAGAAGCTCTTTCAGCAGGCTGAGGGACACCGTATAGTTGTTGCAACCTTCTCCTCGAATATCCACCGTATTCAGCAGATAATTTACGAAGCCTACAATGTAGGAAGAAAGGTTGCGGCTTCGGGTAGAAGTATGCTTAATGTTATAAGCGTTGCAAGCGAGCTTGGATATCTTAATATCCCCGAGGGTGTTCTTATTGAAATTGATGAGATAAAGAACTATTTGCCCGAGCAGTTGGTAATCGTAACCACAGGCTCACAGGGTGAACCGCTTTCTGCTTTGCACAGAATGGCATTTTCAGACCACCGTCAGGTTGAAATCGTACCCGGTGATATGATTATTATTTCGGCAAACCCGATACCCGGTAACGAAAAGCTTGTAAGCCGTGTTATCAATGAGCTTATGAAGCGCGGTGCAAATGTTGTATATGAAAAAATGTATGATGTTCACGTTTCGGGTCACGCCTGTCAGGAGGAAATAAAGCTTATGCTGGCTGTTACAAAGCCTAAATTCTTTATTCCCGTACACGGTGAGCAGAAGCATCTTAATAAAAGTACACAGGTTGCAAAGCTTATGGGTATGGATAGCGAGCATACGCTTATTGCTGATAACGGTCAGGTTATTGAACTTTCAAAGGATGGAATAAAGGTAATCGATACCGTTCAGGCAGGCAGAATACTTGTTGATGGATTAGGTGTCGGCGATGTAGGAAGCATAGTGCTTCGCGACCGTAAGCATCTTGCGGATGACGGTATTATTGTTGTAACCGTAACTATTGACGGATTTACCCGTGAGGTTGTTGCAGGACCTGATGTTGTATCCCGCGGTTTCGTTTACGTTAAGGAATCGGAAGAACTTATGCGTGAGCTTAATGAGCTTGTTTGCGATGTTCTTGAAAAATGTTATATTTCAAATCTTCGTGATTGGACGGCAATAAAAACCAAAATCAAGGATTCGGTTGCAAAATTCCTTTATTCAAAAACCCACCGCAGTCCGATGGTATTGCCGATAATTATGGAAATTTAAAAATAAAAATGTGTTGTGCCGCCAAAACGGCGGCAGTGAAAGGAAGGCTACATATAATGAAGGTTATTTTACTTGCAGATGTTAAAGGAAAAGGCAAAAAGGGGGAGCTTTGTCAGGTATCTGACGGATATGCACGCAACTTTTTGTTCCCTAAAAATTTGGCTGTAGAGGCAGATAGTGCTGCTATGTCGGAGCTTAAAAACCGCGAGGCTGCAAAAGAGCATCATAAAAAAGAAGAAATAGCTGCAGCAAACGAAACAGCTAAAAAGCTTGAAGGTAAAACGGTTGTTATAAAGGCAAAGGCAGGCTCCGCCGGAAGACTTTTCGGCAGTGTTACCTCAAAGGAGGTTGCGGTTGAAATCAAAAATCAGTTAGGTATTGAGGTAGACCGCAAAAAAATGAATCTTGCCGATATTAAGAACTTCGGCGAGTACACCGCCGAAATAAAGCTTTATATTGGAATTTCGGCAAAGCTTACCGTTAAGGTTACGGAGTAATTATGGCTGAACAACAGATTATTTACGATCTGGACGGCGGACGTCAGCCCTACTCTGCGGAGGCGGAGCAATCCATTTTAGGCTCTATACTTATAGACCCTAAATGCTTAAATGATGTTGCCGTTCAAATGAAAACGGAATATTTCTATATTCCCCAGCACCAGAAGATATATGAAGCGCTTTCTTCAATGTATGAGCTTAATCAGGTTATTGATTTCGTTGCTTTGCTTGAAAAATTAAAGCGTGATAATGTTTATGATGAAGCAGGCGGTAAGGCTTATCTTACACAGCTTGCCCAGATGGTGCCGTCCTCGGCAAATGTGCTTACTTATGTTGCAATAGTCCGCGAGCGCTACTATGCGCGTTCTCTTATGAGTGCGGCACAGAATATAATTAAGGATATAAACGAAAATTCTATGGACTCCGGCAAACTGCTTGATGCGGCGGAGCAGAGAATTTATGAAATCCGTTCGGGCAGGGAAATAAGCGGTCTTACGCATATTAAAAGCGTTATTGAGGGTGAAACCTATGACCGTCTTGCTAAAATGGCAGACCCTGAAACCCGCGAGGATTATATAGGTGTTCCCTGCGGAATAGGCGAGCTTGATAAGATGATAACAGGTCTTAATAAATCAGACCTTATTATACTCGGCGCGCGTCCCGGTATGGGAAAAACTTCGTTTGCGCTTAATATTGCAAGAAATGTAGCCGTAAACGCTTCAAAAACCGTTTGCTTCTTCTCACTTGAAATGACGCGTGACCAGTTGGCACAGCGTATGCTTTCAAGTGAGGCGGGAATAAAGAGTGAAAAACTGCGCACAGGCGACCTTGACCCCGATGAATGGACAAGACTTGCCCAAGCAGGCAATCATCTATCACAAGCAGAGATTTATTTCGATGAAACCTCAACAATAACCGTTCCTGAAATGAAAGCAAAGCTTCGCCGAATGAAGAAGGTTGACCTTGTTATTATCGACTACCTCGGTCTTATGAAATCGGCAAAGAGCACCGAAAACCGTGTTCAGGAGGTTTCGGAGATTTCGCGAAATCTTAAAATTATGGCAAAGGAATTGCGTATACCCGTAATTGCCTGCGCCCAGCTTTCGCGTGGTACCGAGGCTAAAGGTAAATCCCACCGCCCTGCGCTTTCCGATCTTCGTGAATCAGGCTCTATTGAGCAGGATGCTGATATAGTATTGTTCCTTTACCGCGATACCTATTATGACAGCGAAAAGGATGACGATGCTGACCGCAGCGACCCCAATTCCGCAGAGTGTATTGTAGCTATAAAGCGTCACGGTGAAATCGGAACCGTTAAAATGCATTGGGACGGTCAGTTTACTCG
>JAZSKL010000100.1:0-6187 GCA_045534855.1 Acutalibacteraceae bacterium | reverse complement strand
TATATAATACTATAAGATATATAATAAGTTAGGAGTATTTTTGAATGGCTAAAAAGACACAGGAATACGGTAACGAAAGTATAAAATCTTTAAAGGGTGCGGACCGCGTCAGAAAACGTCCTGCGGTTATATTCGGGTCGGACGGTCTTGACGGTTGCGAGCATTCGGTTTTTGAAATCATTTCAAACTCAATAGATGAAGCTCGCGAGGGTTACGGCAAAAAAATTATTGTAACCTCTTATGCGGATGGTTCTATTGAGGTTCACGATTTCGGTCGTGGCGCACCTGTTGATTATAATAATAAGGAACAGCGTTATAACTGGGATTTGCTTTACTGTGAGATGTATGCAGGTTCTAAATATAACACCAACGAGGGCGAAAATTACGAATATTCCATAGGTCTTAACGGATTGGGTCTTTGCTCAACGCAGTATGCTTCGGAGTATATGGATGTAGAGGTAAAGCGTGATGGCTTTAAGTATAATCTGCATTTTGAAAAGGGCGAAAATATCGGCGGTCTTCAAAAAGAGCCGTACAGTGGCAGAGAAACCGGAACAAAAACCCGTTGGAAGCCTGATTTGGAGGTTTTTACCGATATTGATATACCGCGTGAATATTTTATTGATACGCTGAAACGTCAGGCAATAGTAAACGCAGGTGTTCAGTTTGTTTTCCGCGAACAGCAGGGCGCTAAATTCCAAGAAACCGTTATTGTTTATGAAAACGGTATTGAGGATTATATAAAGGAAGTTGTTGGCGAAGAGCATTTTACCGCTCCTCTTTTATGGCAGGCAGACCGAAAGGGAAGAGACCGCGAGGATAAGCCTGAATATAAATTAAAGATAAATGCGGCTGTTTGCTTTTCAAACCATCATCCGCTTATTGAGTATTATCATAACTCAAGCTGGCTTGAGCATGGCGGTTCTCCCGATAAGGCTGTAAGAAGCGCTTTTCTTTATCAGATAGATAATTATATAAAACAAAGCGGTAAATATAAATCACAGGAGAGTAAAATAACCTTTGCCGATATTGAAGAAAGCCTTACAATAGTTGTTTCTTCATTTTCAACCCTTACCTCTTATGAAAATCAAACCAAAAAATCCATAACCAACCGCTTTATTCAAGAGGCGATGAATGAATTTTTCCGTCAGCAGTTGGAGATATATTTTATAGAAAACAAGGCTGAAGCGGATAAAATTGCCGATCAGGTGCTTATAAATAAGCGTAGCCGTGAGCGAAGCGAACGCGAGAAAATAAATATTAAAAAGACATTGCAGACAAGCAATTCCATGATGGACCGCGTGCATAACTGTATTAACTGCCGAAGCAAGGATACTAACATCATAGAAGAGTTTAAAATAGATCAATACTCGGCTTTTTTTTCTTGTAAATTGGCACGTGATGCTGAATTTCAGGCTATAATTCCTGTAAGAGGTAAAATTCTTAACTGCTTGAAGGCCGAGTATGAAAAGGTATTTAAAAGCGATATTATTACCGACCTTATAAAGGTTTTAGGTTGCGGTGTTGAGGTTAAAACCAAGGCAAATAAAAACCTTACAACCTTTAATCTTGATAATTTAAGGTGGAATAAGGTTATAATATGTACCGATGCCGATGTTGACGGATTTCAGATAAGAACCCTTATTCTTACGATGATATACCGCGTAATGCCTACACTTATAACTGCAGGTAAGGTTTATATTGCCGAAACCCCGCTTTATGAAATAAACACCAAGGAAAAAGCGTATTTTGCCTATGATGAAAAGGAAAAGGCGGATATTTTAGAGATGATTGGTGATACCAAGTATACCATTCAGCGTTCTAAAGGACTTGGTGAAAACCAACCCGAAATGATGAACCTTACTACTATGAACCCCAAAACACGCCGTCTTGTTCAGGTTCTTCCCGATGATGCCGAGCGCACAAGCGAGATGTTTGATCTTCTTCTCGGTGATAATCTGCAGGGAAGAAAGGATTTTATTGCCGAAAACGGTCATCTTTATATTGATGAAGCCGATGTTTCATAATATTTAAAAGGAGAAATATAATGGCTCCCAGAAAGAAAAAAACAAACAATGAATCTACAGCTCCGTTAATTGATGCTTATATTGCGGGTGCGGGAAATATTGTTGAACAACAAATAACCAGAACACTTGAAACCAACTATATGCCGTATGCTATGAGCGTTATTCTTTCGCGTGCGATACCCGAGATAGACGGTTTTAAGCCATCCCACCGAAAACTGCTCTATACTATGTATAATATGGGACTGCTTAACGGCTCTACCATTAAATCGGCAAATATTGTTGGTAGAACCATGCAGCTTAACCCCCACGGCGATGCCGCTATTTATGAAACAATGGTGCGCTTGTCGGAGGGTTATCAGGCACTATTGCACCCTTATGTTGCATCAAAGGGTTCTTTCGGTAAGGCTTATTCCCGTGATATGGCTTATGCCGCTTCGCGTTATACCGAAGCAAAATTAGCACCCATTGCAACCGAGCTTTTTGCCGATATTGATAAGGATACGGTAGATTTTGTAGATAACTACGATGCTACAATGAAAGAGCCAACGCTTTTCCCCGTAACCTTTCCATCGGTTCTCGTAAATGCAAATACAGGTATTGCAGTTGGTATGGCAAGCTCTATCTGCCCGTTTAACCTGCGTGAGGTATGCGAAACCACCATTGCGTATATTAAGGATAACGATATAAATGTAGCAGATACTCTTTTAGCGCCTGATTTTCCCATAGGCGGTCAGATAGTTTATAACAGAAGCGAAATAGAAAAAATTTATGAAACAGGAAGAGGAAGCTTTAAAGTACGCGGTGTTTACAGCTACGATAAATCTCAAAACTGTATTGATATCACCGAAATTCCTCCTACAACTACATCCGAAGTTATAATTGAAAAGGTTATTGAGCTTGTAAAGAATAAGAAGATAACCGAAATCAATGATATTCGTGATGAAACCGATTTAAAGGGACTTAAAATCACCATAGACCTAAAGCGAGGTGTTGACCCCGATAAGTTTATGAAAAAGATGTTTAAGTCTACTCCTTTGCAGGATAGCTTTGCTTGTAACTTTAATATACTTATTGCCGGCTCTCCGCGCGTTATGGGCGTTAAAGAAATTATAAGCGAATGGGTTGCATTCCGCGATGAATGTGTTCGCCGCAGGGTTTATTTTAAATTAACCAAGGCGCGTGACCGCTTGCATCTGCTTAAAGGCTTGCAGAAAATCCTTTTGGATATTGATAAGGCAATAAAGATAGTCCGCGAAACCGAGGAAGAGCGCGAGGTTGTACCAAACCTTATGATTGGCTTCGGTATTGATGAGGTTCAGGCTGAATATGTTGCTGAAATCAAGCTTCGCCATTTAAACCGTGAGTATATTTTAAAGCGCACTGCAGATATTGAACAGCTTGAAAAAGAAATTGCCGATATGGAGGATATTCTTTCTTCGAGAAACCGTGTTCGCAAAATAATTATTGATGAGCTTAAAAATGTTGCCGATAAATACGGTAAAGAGCGTAAAACAGCTATTTTGAGCGGAATAGAAGAGGACGGCGAGGAATATGTTGAGGAGATAGATGATTCTCCGTATACTTTATTCTTTACCAAAGAGGGTTACTTCAAAAAGATAACTCCGCAGTCTTTGCGTATGAGCGGTGAGCAAAAGCTTAAAGAGGGCGATGAAATTACCCAGACGGTTGAATCAAGCAATGCAGCAGACCTTTTGTTCTTTACCGATAAATGTCAGGTTTATAAAACAAAGGTTAACGACTTTGCAGACGGTAAAGCGAGCGTATTGGGTGATTATGTTGCTTCAAAGCTTGAATATGATTCGGGAGAAAGCAGTATTTATATGGTGGATACCAAGGATTATTCAGGATATGTACTGTTCTTCTTTGAAAACGGCAGAATTGCCAAGGTGCCGCTTAATTCTTACCAAACAAAAACAAACCGTAAAAAGCTTATCAATGCATACTGTGAGAAATTTGGAATCCATACTATTATGCATATAAAAGAGGATATTGATATTCTGCTCAAATCCTCAAACGGACGTATGCTGCTTGTTAATACAGGCTCAATTCCCGCAAAAACAACCCGCGATAATGCAGGTATTGCGGTAATGACACAGAAGAAAGGTCAGAGGCTTTTTGAGGTTTCGGTTTACGAAAAGGGTACCCTTGACAGTGAGCATAGATACCGTACTAAAAATCTTCCTGCCGCAGGCAGCCTGAAACCTGCCGCAACCGCACAGCAGGAAAAAATGGATTTATAAAATAACCGCCTATACCTTTATTAAAGTATAGGCGGCAGCCAACCCAATGCAAACGCTTAATGTAACGAAAACGAAGCTTCGTTATATTAAATTGATGTTGACATTTATATTATGGGTTGGTATGATAATATTTATAAATGTTAAATTTTGGTTTAATAAGGAATGAAAAAAATGAATCGTGAACTTGCAAAACAGTATGATCCGAAGGATGTTGAGGATCGAATTTATAAAATGTGGCTTGATGGTAATTATTTCCACGCCAGATGCGAAAAGGATAAGGAAACCTTTACCATAGTTATTCCGCCACCGAACATTACCGGTCAACTTCATATGGGTCACGCCCTTGATAATACCTTGCAGGATATTCTTATCCGTTTTAAGCGTATGCAGGGCTTTGATACTCTTTGGGTACCCGGAACAGATCACGCTTCTATTGCTACCGAGGCTAAAATAGTTGAGGCTATGAAGGCAGAGGGCATTACAAAAGAGGATATCGGTCGTGACGGCTTTTTGGAGAGAGCTTGGGCTTGGAAAGAAAAGTACGGCGGCAGGATTTTGGAACAGCTTAAAAAATTAGGCTCTTCCTGCGATTGGGAGCGCGAGCGTTTTACATTGGATGAGGGCTGTAATAAGGCTGTTCGTGAGGTATTTGTACGCCTTTATGAAAAGGGTCTTATTTACCGCGGTGAGCGTATAATCAACTGGTGTCCCCATTGTAAGACATCTATTTCCGATGCCGAGGTTGAGTATGAGGAGCAGGCAGGTCATTTCTGGCATCTGCGCTATCCTTTCTCTGATGGAAGCGGTTATTTAGAGCTTGCAACAACCCGTCCCGAAACCTTACTCGGTGATACTGCGGTTGCAGTAAACCCCAACGATGAGCGTTATAAGGATATTATAGGTAAAACCCTTATTTTACCTATAGTTCACCGCGAAATTCCTGTTGTTGCCGATGATTATGTTGAAACCGATTTCGGTACAGGCGTTGTTAAAATCACTCCTGCTCATGACCCTAATGACTTTGAAGTGGGTCTTCGCCACAATCTACCTGTTATCAATGTTATGACAGATGATGCTAAAATCGTTGCTGATTATCCAAAGTATGCTGGTATGGACAGATATGAGGCTCGTAAGGCAATAGTTGCCGATTTGGAGGCAGAGGGCGCGCTTGTTAAGGTTGAGGATTACACTCATAATGTAGGTACTTGCTACCGTTGCGGTACAACCGTTGAACCCAGCGTTTCAAAGCAGTGGTTTGTTAAAATGAAGCCGTTGGCAGAGCCCGCTATTGAGGCTGTTAAAAACGGCGAAACCAAGTTTGTTCCCCAGCGTTTCGAAAAGATTTATTTCCATTGGCTTGAAAATATCAGAGATTGGTGCATTTCCCGTCAGCTTTGGTGGGGTCATCGTATACCTGCTTGGTACTGTGCTGATTGCGGTGAGATTACCGTAAGCCGTGATGATGCTCATAAGTGCGCTCATTGCGGAAGCTCTAATATTGAACAGGACCCCGATACTCTTGATACTTGGTTCTCATCTGCTCTTTGGCCGTTCTCAACACTTGGCTGGCCCGAAGAAACAGAGGACTTAAAGCATTATTATCCAACCAATACGCTTGTTACAGGCTATGATATAATTCCTTTCTGGGTAATGCGTATGATGTTCTCGGGAATTGAGCAAACCGGTCAGGTTCCGTTTGATACCGTGCTTATACACGGTCTTGTACGTGATTCACAGGGCAGAAAAATGTCTAAATCCTTGGGTAATGGTATTGACCAGCTTGAGGTTATTGATAATTACGGTGCTGATGCGCTTCGCTTCACTTTGGCAAACGGTGACAGCCACGCTAATGCTAGGCGATGTATCAGCGAGCGCGTTGAGGCAAGCCGTAACGTTGCA
>JAZSKL010000070.1:0-3903 GCA_045534855.1 Acutalibacteraceae bacterium | reverse complement strand
TCCTTTTTAAATGTATCTTCTAACCCCAAATAAATTATATTCCCCAAAACGGGACGGTATTTCTTTAAATCAAGTAATTCAAAAGCTTTTCCTGCTTCATTTATGCAGAAATACAACTGGGGCTCTACTCTTTTTGCCGCCGATTGCAAATCGGTAACGGCATCACTTTTCAAAACATTATATGAATTGTTTTTTAAATCTTCCACAAAATCCTTTGCGGCATCAAGCAAATAAATATATCTGCCAAGGCAATATCCAAGCCTTTCAAGCACTCTTTTTTGCATCTCATCCTCACTGCAAAGTGCAAAAATTTTTGCAAGTGCTTTAGCAGTTGGGTCAGCCGCACGGTCAATATCACGGCAGTTTTCCTTTTCGAGAGCATTTTGTTCTTTTATATAAATCGATACGATTTCATCAAGCTCTACATACCTGCGTTTTGCCTTTTTATATGCCGAGCGAAAAATCGGCTTCATTAAAATATAACGAAATTTTTTTAAGCCCTTTTCATCGGCAATATTATCAAGAATTTTATAATAAAGCATAATCATTGCCGCAGCAGATGGCATTTCCATAGCCGAATCGTTACAGCAGTAATTACACTTTTTAAGTGGATTAAAAGCACAGCGTTTTCTTTCAAATCTTTCACAGCCATCAGTCATACCAAGCTTTAAAAGTGCCAAAAAGGTAAAATCATAGCTTAAAGTAAATCTTGAAAGAATACCGTAATTTTTGCCAAGCTTTTTACAAAGTGTACAGTAAACCGCCTTGTATAGCTCAAGCTCACGCACTTTAAGCTCCGGCTTTGCCGCACGGATATATCCAAACACTAATTTAACAACTCCTCGCCAAAGCAAAGCGAATATATAGGTATTATTCTAAACCTTTCAGCAGCAAAAGATGTGAACAATGTGTAAATTAACTCTCATTTGCCTTCAAAATCCGCTTTAAAAATTGACCTGTATAGGATTTTTCACATTCTGCAACCTTTTCGGGAGTACCCGTACATACAACAGTACCTCCCCTGTCGCCTCCCTCGGGTCCAAGGTCGATAACCGTATCTGCAGTTTTTATAACATCCAGATTGTGTTCAATAACAAGAACCGAATTGCCCTCATCAACAAATCTCTGCAAAACATCGATAAGACGGTGAACATCAGCAGTATGAAGTCCTGTTGTGGGCTCATCAAGAATATAAATGGTTTTACCTGTTGACCTCTTTGAAAGCTCTGTAGCAAGCTTTACGCGCTGTGCTTCACCGCCCGAAAGGGTTGTAGCAGGCTGACCGATTTTTATATAACCAAGTCCAACCTCAAAAAGCGTTTTAAGCTTACGGTGTATTTTGGGTACACTTTCAAAGAAATACATACCCTCCTCAACCGTCATTTCAAGCACTTCATAAATATTTTTACCCTTGTATTTTATATTGAGTGTTTCACGATTGTAACGTGTACCTCCGCAAACCTCACATGGTACATAAATATCGGGTAAAAAGTGCATCTCAATCTTTAAAATACCGTCACCCTGACAGGCTTCGCATCTTCCGCCCTTAACATTAAAGGAAAATCTTCCTGCGGCATAACCGTGAGCCTTGGCATCCTTGGTTTGAGCAAAAAGCTCGCGTATATCATTAAACACGCCTGTATAGGTTGCAGGATTAGAACGCGGTGTTCTTCCGATTGGTGACTGATTGATATTTATAACCTTATCAAGATGCTCCAAACCTTCTATATCCTTATATTTGCCCGCTATAAGCTTTGCGCCGTTAAGCTTTGAAGCAAGAACCTTGTAAACAATATCATTTACAAATGATGACTTACCGCTTCCGGAAACTCCGGTAACGCAGACGAATTGACCAAGCGGTATCTTAACATTTATATTTTTAAGGTTGTTTTCACTTGCGCCCTTGATTACAAGCTGTTTACCGTTACCCTTACGCCGCTTTAACGGAATAGGAATAACCTTTCTGCCGGTAAGATAATCGGCTGTAAGCGAATTATCACATTCCTTTAACTGCTCGGGAGTTCCTGTAAATACAACGTGACCGCCGTGAATACCTGCACCCGGACCTATATCAACAATATAATCAGCCGCGCGCATTGTGTCCTCATCGTGCTCAACAACTATAAGAGTATTACCAAGGTCTCGCAGACTTTTAAGCGTTGCAAGTAATCGTTCGTTATCACGCTGATGAAGTCCGATACTCGGCTCATCAAGAATATAAAGCACACCCATTAGTGAAGAGCCTATCTGTGTTGCCAATCGTATACGCTGGCTTTCACCGCCCGAAAGCGTACCCGAAGAACGCGAAAGCGAAAGATAATCAAGACCAACGCTTGCAAGAAACGAAAGACGAGAACAGATTTCCTTTATAATGGGAGCGGCTATCATTGTGTTGCGCTCGGAAAGCTTTACGCTTTTAAGGAATTCAAGTTCATCAACTATAGACATATCGCAAAATTCCTTAATATTTATTCCGCCTACAGTAACGGCTAAATATTCAGGCTTTAACCTTGCACCCTTACAGTCGGGACAGGCACTTTCGGTCATATAGGTTTCTATTTCATTCCTTGCGTAATCACTGGTAGTTTCCTTATAACGGCGTTCAAGGTTGTTTATAACACCCTCAAATGGGGCGTAATATTCGCCCTTACCCCAATCTGTACTGCGGATAAGACGAAGCTTTGTACCGCCTGTACCATAAAGAATAGCCTGTTGCGCCTCTTTGGGAATATCCTTCCAAGGGGTATTTATATCAAAACCGAAATGGTCGGCAATACCTTTGTAATACATTAAAGCTATAGTACCTGAATCAGGCTGAAAAAAGGAATTTACTCCCCAACCCGATGCACGTATAGCACCATCATTAAGCGATTTTGTTTCATCGTTTATAACAAGTCTTGGATCTACCTTCATAAAAACGCCGATACCCGTACAGGTAGGGCAAGCGCCGAAAGGACTGTTAAACGAGAACATAGTAGGCGTAAGCTCGGGAATACTTATACCGTGTTCATCGCAGGCATAGCTTTGAGAAAACTGCATTTCCTCACCGCCCACAACATCAACCGCTACAAGACCTCCGGAAAGGTTAACGGCTGTTTCAATACTGTCGGTAAGCCGCGAACGTATTTCCTCTTTTATAACAAGACGGTCAACAACAACCTCAATTAAATGCTTTTTATTTTTATCAAGCTTTATATCCTCCGAAAGGTCGTAAACATTACCATCAATCCTTACTCTCACAAAGCCTGATTTACGCGCAGATTCAAGCTCCTTTGCGTGTTCGCCCTTCCTTCCCTTAACTATCGGAGAAAGCACCTGAATACGGGTTCCCTCATCAAGCTTCATAACCGTATCAACAATCTGATCGGTTGTTTGTTGGCTTATTTCTTTACCGCAAACAGGACAGTGAGGCGTACCCACACGCGCATATAAAAGACGCAGATAATCATATATTTCTGTAACCGTACCAACGGTTGAACGCGGGTTTTTAGAGGTGGTTTTCTGGTCAATTGAAATTGCGGGTGAAAGACCTTCAATGCTGTCAACATTAGGCTTTTCCATTTGTCCCAAAAACTGACGCGCATAGCTTGAAAGCGACTCAACATAACGGCGTTGACCCTCGGCATAAATGGTATCAAAAGCAAGAGAAGATTTTCCGCTTCCCGAAAGACCTGTAAAAACAACCAATTTATCACGCGGTATTTCAACATCAACATTTTTAAGATTATGCTCCGAAGCGCCCTTAATTACGATTTTATCGCTTGCCAAATTCTTACCCTCCAAAATTACATTATACATTATTATTTACAAAAGCATTTACGGTATACCGAGTATACTTTTGCCGCTAAATTCAAAAATAAACTGCATATTACCACAATTATATTTTATCATAATCAAAACTAA
>JAZSKL010000246.1:0-2496 GCA_045534855.1 Acutalibacteraceae bacterium | reverse complement strand
TCCTAAGACCGCTTGGCCTCAGACTTTCACCGCCATACTTCTGCACACCGTTTTCCACCACCACATGGTCCGCCCATTCCCAAATGCAACCGCCGATCAGCTTGGGATACTGATCGAACATCTGACAGTAATCCCATACATCACCGGGACCGTTGCCCATAGCATGGGAATATTCGCACAAAAATACCGGCATAGGAATATCGTCTGCCTTAGCCCAAGTATCCAACTCCTCAATGCTGGAGTACATTCTGGAATACACATCCGCATTATGGAACTGTCCTCTGCGTCCGGCATCTTCGCTGTGGGTCAGACGGGAAGCATCCCGGTTTTTTGTCCAGCGAAGCATCTGCACATGGTTAGCACCATGTCCGCATTCGTTGCCGATGGACCAAATAATCACGCTGGGGTTATTCTTAAAGACCTCCACCATACGGGCCATGCGTTCCAGATGCTCCGCTTTCCAATCCGGGTTTGTGCCGGGCCATACAGGCTCCCAGATATCATAGCAGTATGCCACATTGGAATTGCGGCGCAGGATGCCGTGGGTCTCCAAATCCGTTTCGCAAATGACATAAAAGCCCATTTCATCACACATCTGCATAAATACGGGGGTTGGCGGATAATGCGAGGTTCTTACACAGTTGATATTAAGCTCCTTCATAAGCATTAAATCTTTCCGCAGTTCTTCATCCGACTGACACCAACCGCGGAATTTGCTTGTATCGTGGTGATTAACACCATGAAGCTTAACCGAAACACCATTTATTAAAAGCTCATAGTTTTCTGAAATTTTGATTTCGCGAAGTCCTGTTTTGAATGTAAGAATTTCACCGTCACGCTCAAGCTCAACCGTATACAAAAACGGTTTTTCGGCATTCCATAGTATTGGATTTTGGGGAACAAAGGAATATTCATTTTCAAAGCAATCTTCACAAATAACCCTATCATTTTCATAAATTTTAAGGTTTGCCTTGCCCTTTATCGAAATATTTATAGCCTTGGCGCTTGGAATCATCTCAACATCCTCTATATGGTCAAGCGGACGCTGTGTTATATAAACATCCCTGAAAATTCCGTTGTATCTAAAGCTGTCCTGACTTTCAAGATAACTTCCGCAGCACCATTTAAATACCTTAACCGTAACCTCATTTTCACCCGAAATCACAAAATCGGTAATATCAAAACGCGCCTGCAAATGGCTGCCCTCGGTAAAGCCTATATATTTACCGTTTATATAAAGAAAAGCACAGGAAGAAACACCCTCAAAGGTAAAATAAACCTTGCCCCACTTATTTTTTAAATCAAAGCTTCTTCTATATATTCCGCAGGGGTTTTCATCGGGAACATAAGGTTCATCAACAGGATATGGATAGTTAATATTTGAATAGTTAGGATTGCCGTAGCCCATTAACTGCCAACAGGAGGGAACGGTAATTTTATCCCACTTTTCTATATTTTCGGGAATATAATCCTCACACTCAAAATAAGCAAAATTCCATTCGCCATTTAAAAGCATATATTCCGATTTTCCTTTTGGAATACAGTAGCTTATAGGATAAAGTCTGTTTTCACTGGTTTTCAAAGGATTTTCATATATTCTCATAATCAAACACCAAATTACTTTTTAAAATCCGCAATTGCGCGGTTGATTTTTTCCCTTATCTTTAAAATATACTCTGCATTAAACGGATAATCTTTGAATTTTACCGGGCTTTCTTCCTCTATTATATTCATAACAAATTCTTTGCCGTAAAGCTGTTCACAAAGGCGGTATGCGCCAATATCCTGAATACCGTCAAAGAAAACAAGCAATCGCAAAGACTCCCAAGCAGTACCGTCAGGCCCCGGATATACCGAGAATGCATCACCTGAAGGAGAGAAAAATTCACCATCGGTATTCATAAACGGATTAACAGCCGCAAAAGAAAACTGATTAAAATAGAAATTATAGCCCCAATGCAAAAAGCCCTCTATATCATACTTATAAAGCTGTGTGCCGAGTATACGGTTTCTGAATGAAGGCATTGCAATAAAGCGGTTTGAAACATTATCCTTATCCTCACTTACGCAGTAGTAAGCAAAAAGAGATGAAACTTTATTTTCAATAAACTCATCAATATGCAAGATAGAAACAACCGGAAGCTTTACAGCACCTGATGAATAAAAATCATAGCTTGAAAGAGCATCTATAATCGGATAACCCTCAAGCAGCGGTTCAACAATTGCTTTTGCCTCTAAATATCCCTCAATCTGACTGCTGTTAGGCTCATCCGAAATATGGAACCAACAGCGCTTATCTGCACCGTTAAGCGATTTCATATGATTTAAAAACGCCGGAATAAACGCCCTTAAAAATTCGGCGTATTCTCCGCCTACAGCACTTGTTTCCCAGCCGAAAAGCTTTTTATACTCACCGTCAACCGTTGCCATAATTTTAGGCGCACATTTTGCTCCCCACTGAATAAAAAAATAAGTCGGAGGCCAAGCGGTCTTAGG
>JAZSKL010000066.1:0-4419 GCA_045534855.1 Acutalibacteraceae bacterium | reverse complement strand
AAATTTTTAAAGAAAATTTGTCTATGCCCATTGCAATGAATATAGACAAAATTGAATTTTCTCTAATTCAATTTTGTTTAAGCCGATAAAATCGGCTTATCGAAACACTTTTTCAGTGTTTCGACTTTCTATAATCATTATAATATCAATTATTTGATCCGATTGTAATTTCAGTTGTATAATACTTGCCCGAACGGTAAAGCTTTATATCCGCCTTACTTCCAAGCTCGCTTTCTCTGATTAGTTCTTCTAAAAGTGTTACTGAATTTATTGATTTTCCATTAAACTTGGTTATAATATCGCCTCGGCGAATACCTGCTTTATATGCGGGGCTTCCCTCATCAACGCTTGCAACAACCGCACCTGCGGGATAACCGTAATAATTCAGTATACTTTCGGTATATCTATGTGAGAAAGAAATTCCCACATAAACTTCAGGCTCATTCTGACGCTTGATTATCTTATTGCATTTTTCAACCACCGTATTCACAGGGATAGAAAAGCCCATTCCCTCATACTCGGTAGAAACAATTTTTGAGCTGTTAATTCCTATAAGCTTACCTTCAACACTCAAAAGCGCACCGCCAGAATTTCCGGGGTTAATTGCGGCATCGGTTTGAATAAGCTTAACATCAGAATCGGTAGAAACAATACGGTCAAGTCCGCTTACTATACCATAGGTAACACTTCCCATAAAATCCAAACCGCCGGGACTTCCTATGGTAACAACGTAATCGCCTATATTAAGCTTATCCGAATCACCTATTTCAACAGCCACAAGTCCCTCTGCTTTAATCTTTATTACAGCAAGGTCTGAAGAAATGCTGTAACCTATAACCTCGGCTTCATAGGGTGAAGTATCGGGACTTCCCACGAAAACATCAATTCTTGAATTTTTAGTATTTTCAACTGCCGATGAAATAACGTGATAATTGGTAATTATATAACCGTCAGACGTATATATTACACCCGAACCCTCACCTGTTGCTTCATCGCTTTGACTGTAAAAAAAGTTTTGCACAGAGGTTGTTGTTCGTATTCCAACTACGCTTTGCGAGCATTTTGCCGCAACCGCACGCGCCACCGAATCAACCGATTCATCAACATTTATACTAATATTGGACGGTGTTATATTTTGATTTAAGCCACCGTTTGTATCACTTGATGGCGCACTACCGTTTTTATCCAAAAGCTTTACGGTAAGTCCGCCGCCAAAAGCACCAATAAGCGCCGCCAGAAAAGAAGCGATTACAACGGTTAAAATACTGTGACCGCTTTTTTTCTTTTTATCATACCCGCCGTAGCCGGAATTATTGTTTTGATAATTATTAAAACCAAATGTTTGATAATTCAAATTATGATTATCTCCAAAATCATTATAAGGATTTCTGTTTTCATCCATAAACTAAATCTGCCTTTCTATATGCCTTGCAGTATACATTATAAGCTGTTTTTATTACAATAATTATATAATTTTATGAACATAAAGTAAATAATTACGGGAGAGGTGTACCGCTCCCGTAACATTTTTATTGTTTAATATAAAAAGTATTAAGCACCGCTTCAAAAACCGAATTCTGATTGGCATAAAACTCAACGTGCTTCTCGCCAAGTACGCTTTGACCTGAAATACCGTTATAAACAATAGAATTTCCCACATCAGAAGTAAGGCAACAGCTTGCGATATAAGTAAGCTCGGAAAGCGTAACATCGGTTACTGTATATGGCTTTGCCTTATCATAAAGAGTTGTAAGCTTAGTAAAGTCCGACATAACCTGATTTCCCGCCTGACTTGCAAAGGTTGTTATATAATGCTTTTGCCTTTGCATACGGCGGGAGTTTGCCTCAACATCTGTACCGCGCCAACGAATATAGGCATCAACCTTTTTGCCTTTAAGAACTACCTCTTTACCCTTATATACCGAGTTTTCTTTACTGCCTGTATCTACTGTTTCTATAGGTGTAAGCCGTACACCGCCTATTGCATCGTTAAGAGCTGCAACGCCCTCTAAATCTATTGCCACATAAGAGCCTATTTCAACACCGTACAGCAATCGGCTGACCGACCTTCTCACGTTTTCACAGCTTTCTTTGCCGTTTGAGCCGTAAGCATACGCAAGACACAGTTGTTCGTTTTCAACACCCAAATAACTACCCTCGGAGGAATACATATTTACATCCACCATAGTATCCCTTGAAATAGGCAGTATTTTTATATTTCCGGTTTGGGTATCAAGATTGAGAACTAAAATACAGTCAGCCTGACCGTTTGCGCCATAGCCCTCATCATTCTCAATATCTTCCTTATCAATTCCCATAAACAGCACGTTTACGGCATTTTTATTATAAATATAGGTTTCTCCGTTGTAAACGACCTTACTTCCGTCCTCCAACGCCGAATCAACCAATTCCGAAGGCACCGAAACATCTACCTTGTAACCAAGAAGACTGCTTTTTCCCATATACCAAAGCACAGCAACGGTTATTACTAAAGCTAAAATCAAACCGAAAATTACAGCAAGAATTATAAGAATAATCTTTAAAAATTTACGTTTCTTTTTAGGTTTGGTTTCGGTCTGCGCAATATCCTCTTTATCTGTTTCACCAAGTATTTCGTCAGGATTGATGCTAAAGCCTTCTTCTGCGCTTACCTTTCCCTCTTCATTCGGGGTTAAATCATCATTTGGTGAGTTGGTCATTTACAAGCACCCCCACAACCAGATATCTTTCAGACTTATTGTTCGTACAGGTACTTAATGTTATAATTTTATCATCCGTGGTTACTTCCACGCCCTGACGTACCTGACGCACCATTGAGGACGGATTAAGCGTTTGCGAAAGGAAGGAATTATAATCCTCAACATTATAAAAATCAAACGAATTTAAAATATGCCTGTCATCATAAACAAATGCTGAATATATCTTATAGGTTAAAATATGACCGGGAGTATAAATATAAATCGTATCATTTTTATTGAAAAAATCAGCATTTCTATACTTACGAAGCGGTGTAAACATCGATTTATTATAGAGATCGTGACCGTAAATTACGGTATTAGGGTCAGAAAAATCCTTATAATTCATCTTCTGAATATAAATACTGCCATCAAAAAGCGGTTTACCCTCCCAATCGTGGGTAAGGTAAAAATCCTCCGGTTTATCCATAGGACTTTGGAGTATCGGATAATCAATAGATGTACCGTAGGCTTCCTCCATACCCGGAATATATATCCAAGCAAAAATATCAGGATTTATCTTATTCAATGCCTCAAAATCAACAGGGTTGTCAATAAGCTCTACATCAGGGTCGGCTGTTGAAGAAACCTCGCTTCTAAACTTATTGTCCTTATTAGGATTTTCCGCAGCGCCGAAAAATTTATTGTATATTTTCAATCCGCATACCACAAAAACAGCTAAAAACAACAATAAAAGAATCAGCCATATAATCTTTTTAAATCCGATTTTTTTATTTTCTTCATTTTTTTCTTCTTGGTTGGAAACTTCCTTTTTCTCTTTTTCAGACATCTCAATTTCCTCCTTTATCAAATACCGAAAGACGGCTTTCGTTTATTCCTGCAAAGCTTTCCTCAAAAAGCTCAACCGCTTCACCATTTTTAACCGCAGTTAATTTCTGGCTTGCATACAATTCATTTTCCCTATGTTCAAAACAAACCGTCAAAGAAACATCTTTATAACTACCGTCATTAACGAAACCGTATTCAACCTCAACCCAATCAGGGAATTTAACACTTCCCTTTATCTCACCGTTAAGCTTCTCAAAGCTATAGCCGTTTTCGTTTTTCTTTGCAGTGATTTCTTCACCGTCAACAGTTATCATCATATCGTAACCCGCGCTTTCAAGCTGTACACCATCCTGAACAACGGTTATATTTATCATTTCTTTTTTTGCCGTTTTTTTCTCTTCAGCGCAACCGCCGAGCATAACAACAATAAGTAAAATAAATAAAAATATATTAGACCTTTTCATCGAAAAATCCTCCAAGCAATATATAAATATTATACAATAGCTTTTTTAAAAATACAATAGTTGGTTTTTTAAATCTTGCCTGCTAAACTTTGAAGAACAAGATTCTTGAGGTATGCGTTATAAAAAATATTTTTGGCAATTTTTCGTATAAATTCGAAATATTGCAGTTTTTAGTGAAATATCGGCAGTTTCTGATGTAAAGTTAAGTACGCCACTCACAAAGAATCTTCACGCGCCAAAAGGCGCACTTAGTTAAAAAACCGACTTGTTTTGACAAGTCGGTTTTTCTGCGAAAGAGTAACCAAACGGAGCAAAGCTGAGGTAAAAGTAAGTAAAAGTAGTGCACATGCTACGTTAGATAGATTAAAATATGTCAGTTATTAGTTATTGAGGATAAATAAGATTTCATATCCCCAACAAATTGATTTCCA
>JAZSKL010000031.1:0-5437 GCA_045534855.1 Acutalibacteraceae bacterium | reverse complement strand
CAAAATCATATGACCCGTACTGCTTATAGGCAGCCATTCGGTAATACCCTCAACAATACCAAGAAGTACGGTTTTAAAAAATTCTATCATATATCCTCCAAAATTCAGGGAACCGTTTTTGCGGTTCCCTTATTTAAAAATTATTTACCAATTAGCTCTTTATAAAGGCGGATATAAGCATTTGCAGATGAAGACCAGCTATTATTGCAGTTCATACCTCTGTGGCGTAAAATATCCCATCCCTCACGGTCAGAGTAGCCTGCAAGAGCGCGCCAAACTGTATTTTGCATATCATGAGCGTTATAGTTTTTAAAGGTAAAGCCATTACCCTCATTATTACCGCTATCGGTTATAGTATCATTAAGACCGCCTGTTTCACGAACAATCGGAACGGTACCGTAACGAAGAGCAACCATTTGAGCAAGACCGCAAGGCTCGCTTAAGCTTGGCATAAGGAAAATATCAGCACCGGCATAAATGCGATGTGCAAGCTGTTGGTCAAAACCGAGCTTTAAGGCTACCTTTTCAGGATGCTTTGAAGCCATTTCATAGAAAAATGTTTCAAACTCCCACTCACCCGAACCTAAAATCACAAACTGCAAATCGGCATTAAGCAATTCCTCAAAAACATGCTTTACAAGATCGATACCCTTATGTTTTACAAGTCGCGTTACAATACCGATAATCGGTACATCATCGCGTACAGGCAATCCCATATCCTGTTGCAGGCATTTTTTGTTCTCCGATTTACCGCTGATATCCTCTGCAGAATAATTTTTGTATATTTGAGGATCGGTTTCGGGGTTGTATACATCATAATCAATGCCGTTGACAATACCTGTAAGTTTATAGGTAAACTTCGAAAGAATATTATCAAGTCCATGAGAATAAAACGGATCTAAAATCTCCTTTGAATAGGTAGGCGAAACAGTTGTAACCTTATCAGCACACTGAATACCACCCTTCATAAGATTGATGCAATCATCATATTCAACAAGATTTTCATGACCCTCAGGAAGACCCAAAACATCCTTATAAAGCTCTTTACCGTACTTACCCTGATACTGAATATTATGAATGGTATAAACTGTTTTAATATCCTGATAAAGCTCGTTATAGCGATACATTTCTGTAAGATAAACAGGTATCATAGCCGTTTGCCAATCGTTACAATGTATAACATCAGGAGTAAAACCAATGTAAGGAATAATTTCCAATACAGCACGTGAAAAGAACGCAAAACGTTCAGCATCATCATAATGACCGTAAAGACCTTCACGCTTGAAATAATACTGATTATCAAGCAGATAATAAATCACACCGTCAAGATGTGCTTCATATATACCGCAGTACTGCCTACGCCAAGAAACAGGTACGGTTATACTGCAAAGAAATGTCATTTTACTTCTTAATTCTTCTGAAACACATCCGTACAAAGGCATTACAACACGGCAGCCTACAAGTCGGCGGCGCAGTGCTTTAGGTAATGCGCCCGATACATCGGCGAGACCGCCCGACATAGCAAAAGGATAAACTTCACTTGAAGCAAATAAAACCTTCATTATTTTTCTCCTATATTTTATAATGTTTGATTTTTTTGGATTAAGAACGGCTTTTCAGCATTACCCTTAACGGTCATTTCATCACCGATTACGGCGTTCTTATCGGAAATTACATAATCAAGCTTTGTGTTAGCACCGATTTTTGTTCCTTGCATAAGAATACTGTTTTCAACAACAACACCCTTTTCAACAGTAACTCCGCGGAACAGAACGCTGTTTTTAACCGTACCCTCAATAACGCAACCGTCAGCAATAAAGCTGTTGGAAACCTTCGATTTTGTTCCGTAACGAGTAGGCATATCATCACGGGTTTTAGTTAAAATCGGACGCTCTTTATTAAATAAATCGCGGCGAACATTAGAATCCAAAAGCTTCATATTTGCTTCGTAATAGCTTTTTCCGCTATCCATTACCGCAACAAAGCCTTTATGATTATAGGCCCTGATTTTAAATTGGTCTTTTGCTTTGCGGATAGAATCATAAATGGAATCATCATTATGATCATAACCGCGCTCAACGATTTTCTTCAAAGCTTCTTTGCTGTAAACGAAAATGCCAAGACCAAAATCAACTTCACCCTCGGATTTCTCAAACGAGATTTCATTTACAATCCCGTCATCAATAGAAAGAGTAGCTAAATCGGTATGATTTTCGGGCAATATACCATGATTATATATAATAGTTATATCGGCATTATTTTTAACATGTGATAAAACGGCATCGGCAATATCAACATTAGCGATTATATCCGCATTATATGTCACAATATAATCGGCGTTTGAGCGCTCAACAAAATTCATTGCGCTGTAAAGAGAATCAACATAAGAGCGCTGACGTTTTGCACCGACATAATTGTAAGGAGGCATCAGATGCAAACCGCCGTTTTTGCGGTCAAGATCCCAATGAGTACCGCTTCCGATATGATCAAGCAATGAACGGTAATTTTCTTTTGTAATAAGTCCTATTGTTGTAACGCCTGCATTAACAAGGTTAGAAAGCGGAAAATCTATAAGTCGATATCTTCCACCAAAAGGTAAAGAAGCCATTGAACGCCGTTCGGTAAGTCCCAACATAAGTTCATCATGTACATTAGCAAAAATAATTCCTGCTACAGCGGATGCGCTCATATATTCTCCCCCTCTCCAACATTTTCAACAATCATTTTATTAGCGCTAATTTTAGCGTTCTTACCAACTGTAAGACCATCACCTATAACGGTAATGCCCCAACCGTCAGAACCTACCACTGCAGGATCACCGCCGATTTCTGCGTTTTCTTCAACAGTAACATTTTCGGCAATAATTGAATATTTAACATTTGCACCCTTTTTAATAACTGCACCCGGCATTACAAGGGAATATTCAATTTTAGCGCCTTCTTCAACGGTAACATTTTCAAACAAAATAGAATAATCTAAATCGCCGTTTACTTCACAGCCAACAGTTACGAGCGAATTTTCAACCTTTGCAGTATCAGAAATATACTGTGGCGGCAAGGCATTTGTACGGGAATAAATGCGCCATTTTCTATCAGAAAGATTAAGGTTAATTTTTGGATTTAGTAAATCAAGGTTTGCATCCCAAAGAGATTCAACTGTACCAACATCCTTCCAATAATCATTAAAACGGTAAACCATAAGCTTTTCACCTGCATCAACCATTGCAGGAATAATATTTTTACCGAAATCATTAGAAGAATTTGGATTTTGCTCATCCTCGGTAAGATATTTCTTTAATTTATCCCAAGAAAATACATAAATACCCATAGAAGCCAGGTTGCTTTTGGGATTCTTCGGCTTTTCCTCAAACTCATAAATAGTATCATCAGGATTTATATTCATAATTCCGAAACGTGTTGCTTCTTCCATTGATACCTCTAAAACAGCAATAGTACAAGCAGCATTAGTTTCAGTATGCTTACGAATCATCTTTGAATAATCCATTTTATAAATATGGTCACCCGAAAGAATAAGAACAAATTCAGGGTCATATCTTTCAATAAATTCTAAATTCTGATATATAGCATTTGCTGTTCCTTTATACCAGTCACCGCCTTTTTGACCCTGATAAGGCGGAAGAATATGAACACCGCCGTTCAGACGGTCTAAATCCCAAGGTTTTCCCGAACCGATATAATCGTTAAGCTCTAAAGGCTTATACTGCGTAAGAATACCAACAGTATCAATGCCGGAATTTACGCAATTAGAAAGCGGAAAATCAATAATACGGTATTTTCCGCCATAAGGTACTGCAGGCTTTGCGATTTTGCTGGTCAATACACCGAGTCGGCTTCCTTGACCGCCTGCAAGCAACATTGCAACACATTTTTTTCTGTTCACTAAAACATCTCCCAATTTATTATATAAGTCGGACATCTCCGACAGGATTACTGAATAAATATATGCAGACAAGCATCAATTATAATACTTTTTCTTTGGTGGTCTTGCGGTGAATTTATAATAGGTTACCGAAAGCGAAGGAATATTTATTAAAATCGAGTTGTCATAACCGTGCATAGGAACATTTTCACTTTTAATATACTCATAAATCAAATTGCCTTTGCCGCCGTATTTTTTATCATCACTTGAAAAAACAGGTGAATAATATCCTTTTTTAGGAACGCCAATACGATAATCCAAACGGTCAACAGGGACAAAATTACAAACACAAATCAATTCATTACCGTTTTTGTCAATACGGCGAAATGCTATTATACTTTGGCTATTATCATCGCTCGAAATCCAGTTAAATCCTTCCCACGAATGATCGATCTGCCAAAGAGGTTTACTTTTTAAATAGAATTTATTTAGTTCCAAAACATAAAACTGCATTTTTTTATGCATTTCATATTCTAATAAAAACCAATTTAATTCGCTTTTATAATTCCATTCATCAAACTGGGCAAATTCCTGACCCATAAACAACAGTTTTTTGCCCGGATGAGCCATCATATAAGCGTAAAAAGCACGTAAACTGCTGAATTTATCTTCATACTCGCCGGGCATTTTTCTTATCATTGAACATTTTCCGTGTACAACCTCATCGTGTGATATAGGTAAAACATAATTTTCGGAAAATGCATAAAAGAATGAAAAAGTTAAGCAGTTATGATTAAATTTGCGAAATAACGGGTCGAGCGACATATATTTAAGCATATCGTTCATCCAACCCATATTCCATTTGAAATTGAAACCTAATCCGCCGTCATAGCAGGGCTTTGTAACAAGCGGCCAAGCAGTAGATTCTTCGGCAATAATTACAGAATCAGGTGAAACGCTAAGTGCTGCGGTATTGATTTGCTTTAAAAGCTCCACTGCTTCTAAATTTTCATTACCGCCGTAAACATTACGAACCCATTCACCGTTTTGTCTTCCGTAATCAAGATAAAGCATTGAAGCAACTGCATCCACTCTCAAACCGTCAATATGATATTCATCAAGCCAAAAGCAAGCATTTGAAACCAAAAAACTCATCACTTGAGGTTTGCCGTAGTCAAAAACTGCTGTTCCCCACTCTTTGTGCTCACCTTTACGAGGATCTTGATACTCATAGCAAGCAGTTCCGTCAAATCGGTATAAACCAAATTCATCTTTGGGAAAATGGGCAGGGACCCAATCGAGAATAACACCAATTCCATTATTATGAAGAATATTTACAAAGGATTTGAATTGTTCGGGCGTACCGTAACGCGAAGTTGGGGCGTAATAACCTGTGACCTGATAACCCCAAGACCCCTCAAAAGGATGCTCCATAACGGGCATCAGTTCAACATGAGTATAGCCCATTTTTTTGACATATTGAGATAATTCGTCAGCAATCTTAATATAATCAAAAAAATTACCATCACTATATTTCTTCCAAGAACCCAAATGAAGC
>JAZSKL010000105.1:0-3727 GCA_045534855.1 Acutalibacteraceae bacterium | reverse complement strand
CTGAAAACTTGATTTTCTTTAATTTTCTTTAGCAGATTGTCTAACCGGAATTACAGCACAAGCAATTCGCAAAATAACATATGTGAAAAACAAAGTAAATAACAAAATTACTTCTTCGCCAAATATTTCTGATACATACTTAAATAGAAAATGTGATATAGAATCAGTAAAATACATAATCACTAAAGTAAAATTGGCAAGAATATTAAGTATTGATTTTGCTTTTGTTTTAGGTTTTATTAAAAAGTAATATGCCGTATAAAACAAATCGAATTCGTAAAAAACAACAAAACCGCCAACCATTAAGGTTAAAACTGCGCCAAATCCTACCCACTTATCATCAGGATGGTTTGTTATATCATAATTATATGATGATATGGCACCTATAATAAAAATTATTGCAGTAATTAAAATCAACAATGAAAATACGCCTATAATTATTTTCTTTTTCATACCATCACCAACCTTTAGGTGCATTATAGCATAAAAGCGGTGAAGGGGCAAGAAAAATGATGCATCGCCTACGGCGATATGATGCATTTGCTTCGCAAATATGATGTTGCACGTTTCACTCGCAATGATGCGATGTTTGCCAAATGTGCCGCAAGGCACACATCATTAGGCGTAGCCGTCATCATTGGCGTAGCCAACATCATTTGCCGTAAGGCAAACATCATTGAAAAAACTCCTTGTTCTTTCGAACAAGGAGTTTTTTTCTGGCTCTACTGACCAAAAAAGAACTCGTCAAAAACCGAGGATTCTCTTTATTAAAAGGTTGCATTTTACTATATATCTTTTGAAGTAACTTTATCCAGGCGTTTTTCACAAAATGCAAGAAACTTATGCCAAAGCTCCCCGTCAATAAACTTATTTTCACCAGTTTTTAAAAGCAATTCGCCCTTAACAGCAGTATCGTTATTCCAAACGTGGTTGCCGATAAAGACATCTACCTTTTCTTTCTGTAGTCTATGTAGTGAATTACGATAATCCTCTCTGCAACCGTCATAATCAAATTGTCCTTGTGCCAGTGTATTCGCTCCGGCACCGCCAAACATACCTACACGATAGACTTTCCCATCGTCCTCTGTATTAAAGAATACTGAGATTGTACCTTTTGTATGCCCCGGCGTTTCCATAAAGGAAATAGTTGTTTTACCTAAGGTAAGGGTATCACCATCCTTAATTAAATTATCAGGGGTGAAATACCGTCTTGCTTTTTCTTCATCGTCACAGCCAATCAGCGTCTTTGCACCGGACAAATCAACCATTGCCGCCGTTGCTTCAGTGTGGTCGCAATGCCAATGCGTATTGATGATATACTTAATATCTTTAGGGTTGAATCCTAATTCATAAATGGAATGAACGACAAGATATAAGGCATTGGAATAACCGGGGTCAATTAAAATTAGGCCGTCACCTGTATCAATCAAATGGCAGGATGCCTGAAAAGTACCTACAAAATAGACGTTTCCGATGATTTTGAAGGGTTGCATTTTACCTTCCCAAGGATTTGTAATCTTTCTTCTTTCAAACATATTAACACCTTTTGGCTTCTATTTTTCTTATAATTTCATCACCAACCTCGCGTGTTGAGTTGGTTCCGCCCAAATCAGCGGTAAGTACCTTTTTGTCAACAAGCACTTCTTCAATGCAATCAATAAGCACCCTACCCCAATCGGTATATCCAAAAAAGTCAAGCAGCTGACTTGCCGACCACACCGTTGCCAACGGATTTGCTTTCTGCTGACCTGCGATATCGGGCGCAGAGCCGTGGATAGGTTCAAACATAGACGGGAACATTCTTTCGGGATTTATATTTGCACCTGCTGCAAGTCCCATACCACCTGCGATAGCTGCGCCAAGGTCGGTAAGAATATCGCCAAAAAGGTTAGAAGTAACAACGATTTCAAACCTTTTGGGGTCTTTTATCATAAACATACTTGCCGCATCTACCAAATAAGAATAGGTTTTAACCTCGGGGTATTCTTTGCCTATTTCCTCAAAAATCTCATCCCAGAAAACCATGGAATAATTCAGCGCATTGCCCTTACTGATGCTTGTAAGCGTTTTATTTTCCTTTTTAGCCAGCTCATAAGCATAGCGAATAATTCGTTCACAGCCGACCCTTGAGAAAACGCCATCCTGAACTACAACTTCATTTGGCTTATTCTTAAACAACCAGCTTCCGCTTCCTGCGTACTCGCCTTCGCTGTTTTCTCGAACAAACACCATATCAACATCTGACTCACTCACATTCTTGAGAGGGCAAGGTGCTCCTTTAAGTAATTTTACAGGGCGAAGATTAACATACTGATCAAAACTTTTACGTATCGTAAGCAGCAAATCCCATAAAGATATATGATCCGGTACGCCCGGTGCGCCAACAGCTCCTAAAAATATTGCATTAAAATTTGAAAGTATCTCGATACCGTTTTTAGGCATCATTTCGCCATTTTTAAGATAGTATTCACAGCCCCACGGAAATTCGGTAAACTCAAACTCAAAGCCGCCATCAATCTCTGCAACCTTTTTTAACACCTTAACTCCCTCAGCAATAACTTCCGGACCGATGCCGTCACCGGCAATTCCAGCTATTTTATATCTTTGCATATTTACAACATCCTTTTAAAATACACTTGATATTGTAAGTTTAACAAACTATAATATATTTGTAAAATATTTTTATCTTTTATATTTATAGTTTTTTTCTATACAAGGAGCACTATATGACACTGAATCAACTTCGCTATTTTCAAGCTGTATGCAAATACAACAGCGTAAGCAGAGCATCGGAACACTTAAACATATCGCAACCGTCTGTTTCAAACGCAATCAGTAAATTAGAAGTAGAATTCGGTACAATGCTTTTTACTCGGCAAAACAAGCGGCTAATACTCACTAAAGAAGGTATAATGCTTTTAGAACTTGCCAACAATTTATTGTTAAATGCTGATCATGCTCTCCAAACCATGAAAGAACTGAGTGATAATAAAACCTTAAATCTCGGCGTTCCTCCGATGCTCAGCTCATTTATTCTCCCTATTTTATATCGAGACTTCTTCAAAAACTATCCCGATTTTAGAATCAACATCATTGAAGACGACCGTACCGGTCTCATTCGGATGCTTGATGAGCATAAAATCAATATGGCTTTCCTACCGCATGACGGGCCAATAGATGTACAACTTAAATCTCAAGCGATGATTGAATTTGATAACGTTTGTTGTGTAAGCAAATATCATCGATTATCGCAAAAAGAATCTTTGACTATTGAAGATATAAAAGATGTGCATTTAGTTTTATTCAAAAACAGTTTCTTTCAAACCGAACGGATACTTGAAAGATTTAACCAAAGCGGCTATAACCCTAACATACTGCTCCAAACAGCACAAGTAACTACTATGCAAAATATGGCAGCCAGTGGACTTGCTGTCGGTTTTATCTTTAAATTTTTGCTTGAATCAACGTCAGACCTTGTTGGTATTCCGCTTGACCCACCAATGCGTACCCAAATAAGTCTTGTTTGGAAGCAAGGCGAACATTTGTCGAACAATATGAATCATCTTATTCAGTTTGTAAAAAATTTTTCTCGTAACAACGCAAGAGCGCTTAATTAAGCAAATGGAATAATATGAACGTGTCAGCAATTTAGGTATAACTAAAAAACTCCTTGAGAAATCTCAAGGAGTTTATTTGGAGCTGCTAACCAGATTTGAACTGGTGACCT
>JAZSKL010000046.1:0-3480 GCA_045534855.1 Acutalibacteraceae bacterium | reverse complement strand
TCTTCCTAAGACCGCTTGGCCTCCGACTTCCATTCAGATGGCTGGCTCTGTAAAGGGCAAGGCCACGGCAAGACATGCTGTGTCCGACTGGATGGAGCTTGAAAAGCAGCGTGGTATTTCCATTACCTCTTCTGTAATGCAGTTTGAGTATGAGGGCTTCTGCATCAATATTCTTGATACCCCCGGCCATCAGGACTTCTCGGAGGATACCTACCGTACTCTTATGGCGGCTGACAGCGTTGTGATGGTTATTGACGCTGCAAAGGGTATCGAGCCTCAAACACGTAAGCTTTTTAAGGTTACGGCAATGCGCCATATACCGATTTTTACATTTATAAACAAGCTTGACCGTGAGGCGCGCGACCCGTTTGAGCTTTTAGATGAGCTTGAAAAGGAGTTTGGTATAGGCACTTATCCTATTAACTGGCCTATAGGCTGCGGCGTCAGCTTCAAGGGCGTTTTTGACCGCAACCGCCGTCAGATAATGGCGTTTAATGAGATGCATAAGGGTCAGGAAAAGCTTCATGCCATTGAGTGTGATATTACCGATACAGAGAAGCTTACCGAGCTTTTAGGTCCTTATCAGAGTGAAGAGCTTGTAGATCAGATAGAGCTTCTTGACGGTGCAAGCTTTGAGTTTGACCTTGAAAAGGTTCGTAAGGGTGAACTTACGCCTGTTTTCTTCGGCTCTGCGCTTACAAACTTCGGTGTTGAACCGTTTTTGGAATACTTTTTACAGATGACTACAGCACCGCTTCCGCGTGTTACAAGCGGAGGTGACGCTGTTGAGACCGATAATGATTTCTCGGCATTTGTATTTAAGATTCAGGCTAATATGAATAAGGCGCACCGTGACCGTATGACGTTTTTGCGTATTTGCTCGGGTAAATTTGAGCGCGAACGCGAATATTTGCACGTTCAGGGCGGTAAAACACTTCGTCTTTCACAGCCACAGCAGATTATGGCGGATGACCGTCAGATTATAAATGAGGCTTATGCGGGCGATATTATAGGCGTGTTTGACCCCGGTATTTTCTCAATCGGTGATACCGTTTGCGCTCCTAAAATGAATGTTGAGTTTGAGGGTATACCAACCTTTGCTCCCGAGCATTTTGCTATGATAGAGCAGATTGACTCACTCAAGCGTAAGCAGTTTGTAAAGGGCGTTGAGCAGATTGCCCAAGAGGGTGCAATACAGATTTTCCACGAACCTAATTCCGGTATGGAAAGAGTTATCGTGGGCGTTGTAGGTGTATTGCAGTTTGAGGTTTTGGAATACCGCCTTAAAAATGAGTATAAGGTAGATGTACTTCGTAATAATCTGCCGTATCAGTATATCCGCTGGATAAGAAATAAGGATATTGATGTAAAATCACTTAATCTTACTTCCGATACCAAATGGGTACAGGATTTCAAGGGCAATAATATTCTTATCTTTACAAGCGAATGGAACATCAACTGGGCGCTTGAAAAGAATGAGGGTCTTATATTAGAGGACTTTAATAAGGAATAAATAATTAAAAAAGATTAAGGCTGACTTGCTTAAACTGCAAGTCAGCCTTGTCTTTTTCTCACCTTTTGCTTATTTGGTATTTTAGATTACAATGGTATTTTGGGGGTTAATTCGTAGGGGAGGAATAACTGGTTGTCGATGGCACCAACCCCTACAACGCAAAATAAATTGGAATATCGTAGGAGATGATGCCCACATCATCCCCATTTATTTATATAAAACCAAACAGGCGGCTGATAGCCGCCCCTACAATAAGGCAATGTAAATTTCTTTAGGAATTTGCGATATATACAAACGTATGCGATATATTTTCAATACGATATAGGTAGGGTATGGCGCTTTGCGAAATACCAATAATTGGTTAATGGGAATAATATGGTATATCGTAGGGCGACGGCTTGCTCCTGCCGCCTGACCGTTGATTGTTTAACGGAAATAAATTGCTTCATCAACAAGCCTTCCCCTTGGTGGGGAAGGTGGATTTTGCGAAGCAAAAGACGAATGAGGGGGAATAATATTTTCGTTCAAACCGAAATTTTGTTTTATCAACTCATCCACCGCAAGCGGTCCCCCTTTTCCTCGCCGGAGACGGCACCCTTTTGTCCTTCGGACATTTCCCCTGACAGGGGAATTTCCGTCAAGGGGAAGGCTTGGTAGGCTGTCGAGCAAGCTCCAACCCTACTTGAATTAAAAAACCACCGCATTTTCAGGTTTTATCCTGATAATGCGGTGGTTAATTATTGTATATTATTTTAATCCTGACTTCTAAAATTGATTTCACCTGTTTCGGCGTTCATACCGTCAACTATTGCAAGGGATTCTAATTTATAACCTAAATTACGGATAACTCTTCCGCCAATCTGGAAGCCTTTTTCAATGGCGATTCCAAGACCTACAACCTCGGCACCTGCCGATTCGCAGATTGAAATAAGTCCCTGTAAAGCACAGCCGTTAGCCAAAAAATCATCTATAATAAGTACTTTATCATCGGAATTTAAAAACCTTTTGGAAACTATAACATTATTTTTGTTTTTATGGGTAAAGGACTCAACCTCGGCAACATAAACATCACCGTCAATATTAACCGATTTGGATTTTTTCGCAAATACAAGCGGTACACCAAATTCCCTTGCAACAGGGTAGGCGATAGCAATGCCCGATGCTTCAATAGTAAGCACCTTTGTGATTTCACAGCCGTTAAACCTGCGTTTAAATTCGTGTCCGATTTCATCTAAAAGTGACACATCCATCTGGTGATTTAAAAAACTGTCAACCTTTAAAACATTACCCGGTTTTACCAAACCGTCCTTTATAATGCGTTCTTCCAAAAAGTTCATTTTGCAATCCCCTCGGTATTTGTCGATTTTTATTATTATATCACATATTTTGTATATTGTCAGCATATTTTTAAAAAATATCTCAAGTTGACAGTGAGTGGCATTTGATATATAATTAAAGCATAATTTTTGAATGAGGCTAAAGATGAAAGAACAAACCTATAAAAAAATGCTCTGTACGCTTTCAGCAAACCAAAAGCTTTCAAATTTCATTGTGATAACAGGCAAGGCGATAACCTATGCGGTCTATGCTTTTTATCCGTTGTTTATTTTGTATCTTGCAATTTTTATGCGTGAGCCGCTTTTACGCGTGGTATTAGTGCCTGCGGTTTCGTTTGTGGCTGTAAGCGTTGTAAGGTCGGCTTTAAATAAGCCGCGTCCTTATGAAAAATACGATATAACACCGCTTTATAACAAGAAAACGAAAGGTAATTCCTTTCCTTCAAGACATACCTTTTCGGTAATTATTATCGGTTTTGCGGCATTATATGTAAATATGCTTTTGGGAATTGCGGTTTTTGTACTTGGGGTTGTGCTTGCTGTAAGCCGTGTGCTTTGCGGTGTGCATTTTATAAAGGATGTTGTAAGCGGTCTGATTTCGGCGGCGGCTTGCGGAGTTGTTGGATTTTA
>JAZSKL010000234.1:0-4362 GCA_045534855.1 Acutalibacteraceae bacterium | reverse complement strand
TCCGACTTGTGTAGGCGGTATTATTCTGAATGTGCTTCTTTTGGTAATCGGATTTGTATTTCTCATTAAGGGTGCTGACTGGTTTGTAGACGGAGCTTCGTCTCTTGCCGCTCGTTTCGGTATACCACAGCTTGTTATCGGTCTTACAATAGTCGCAATGGGAACTTCGCTTCCCGAAGCGGCTGTAAGTATTACTGCCGCGCTTGATAACAGCCCCGGTATTACCATTGGTAATGTTGTTGGAAGCAATATAATGAATGTATTTGTTATATTAGGTCTCTCTGCGGTGATTACTCCTTTGCTTGTGGCAAAATCCACCGTTAAATATGAGATACCGTTTGTAATATTTACAACTATAGTATTACTGTTACAAGGTCTTGACGGCAGTATAAAATGGTATGACGGTATTGTATTGTGGGTTCTTTTCATCGTTTATCTTACCTATCTTTGGTTTATGTCTAAAAAAGGAAACACCGAGGAAGAAGATAATGATGAACCGTTGTCGCTTTTAAAATCCCTTATATTTATAGTAGTAGGTGTTGCTGCTATTATTTTGGGCAGTAACTTTGCGGTTGACGGTGCAACCTTTATTGCGAAGGAATTCGGTTTGAGTGATAGCCTTATCGGTCTTACAATAGTGGCACTCGGAACTTCACTTCCCGAGCTTGTAACATCAACTATTGCCGCAAGAAAGGGCAAAGCAGATATTGCGATAGGTAATATAGTGGGAAGCAATATCTTTAATATACTTTTCGTTGTTGGAACATCTGCGCTTATAACCACCGTTCCTTTTGCAACCAATTGGCCGCGTGATTTTATTTTTGATACATTGATTGCCGCAGCCGCAGGTTTGATACTCTGGCTTTGCTGCTTCAAAAACAAAAAGCTTTCGAGACCGGCAGGAGCTGTAATGCTTGGTTGCTATGTTGCATATTTTGTATACCTTTTAGTGAAAGAAAACGCAATGAACACACTTTAAGCATAAATTAAATTTTTAACCGCTGTTTTGTAGTAAAAACGGCGGTTTTTTATATTTTTTAATTTTTTTCAAAATAGGACTTGACTATAGGAAAAGTTTAGTATATAATAATGAATTACTGATAATGATGGGGGAAAGTGCGCTTTTTTGAAGGTAGTGCTTCGGTGAAAATGCACAAAAACCATTCATTATGTCGCTCTTGCGGTTGTAGAACAGCCGTAAAATTTATGGAGGAGTGATTGTAAACCTATGGAGCCAAACAATATGGTAAAAGAAGTCCAGATGGGTAAAAACACTCGTATGACATTCTCGAAGATCAATGAAGTTATTGATATGCCTAACCTCATTGAAATTCAGAAAGACTCATACAATTGGTTCGTTACTGACGGACTGCGTGAGGTATTCAAGGATATGTCGGATATCACCGATTACAGCGGAAACCTCGTTTTGAGCTTTATTGACTACCGTCTTGATTCACAGCCCAAATACGATGTAACCGAGTGTAAGGCAAGAGATACCAACTATGCCGCACCGCTTCATGTTACCGCCAGACTGCTCAACAAGGAGACAGGCGAGATTAAAGAAAGCGAAGTCTATATGGGTGATTTCCCGTTGATGACCGATTCGGGTACCTTTATTATTAACGGTGCCGAGCGTGCTATTGTATCTCAGCTTGTAAGGTCCCCGGGTGTTTATTTTGAGGGAACTATTGACACCAAAACCGGTAAGCCGCTGTTTTCTTCAACCATTATACCTAACCGCGGTGCTTGGTTGGAGTATGAAACTTCTATCAGCGATGCCCTTTATGTTCGTATTGATAAGAACCGTAAGTTGCCGATAACAACATTTATCCGTGCGCTCGGTTACAATTCAAATCAGGACATTCGTGAGGCAATCGGTGAGGAGGAGCGTTTACTTGCAACATTCGATGTTGATGAAACAAAGAATACTGAAGATGCGCTTGTAGAGGTTTATAAAAAACTGCGTCCGAATGAGCCGGTTACAATCGAGGGTGCAAAGAGCTATCTTGAACAGCTCTTCTTTGATGCTCATCGTTATGACCTCTCCAGAGTAGGCCGTTATAAATATAATAAAAAGCTTGCTATTGCAAAGCGTATCAGAGGCAGAATTGTTTCTCGTGATGTTGTAGATCCTATGACAGGTGAGATTCTTGCCGAAGCTGGCGCAAAGATAGGCAAGGAGCTTGCTGATCGCATTGAGCGCAGCGGTGTACTTTGTGTATATGTTAAACTCGCAGAGTATGACAATATGGAATTCAAGATTCTTTCTAACGGTATGGTAAATCTTTCGGATTTTGTTGATTTTACCGCCGAGGAGCTTGATGAACTTGACCGCGAGGGCATCAATGAGATGGTTTCTTTTGAGTGGCTTAAGAGTATTATAGAAGCTAACGATTCAAAAGAGGAAATCCGTGCAGCTATTTTAGAGCATTGTGATGACCTTATTCCGAAGCATATAACGGTTGATGATATTTTAGCTACCGTTAACTACTTCATGGGTCTTCCTTACGGTGTGGGCAATGTTGATGATATTGACCACCTCGGAAACCGCCGTATCCGTTCTGTTGGTGAGCTTTTGCAGAATCAGTTCCGCATTGGTTTCTCCCGTATGGAGCGTGTTATCCGCGAAAAGATGACTTTACAGTCACAGGATTCTGAGAATATTACTCCTGTATCTATTATAAATAACCGTCCCGTAACTGCTGCAATCAAGGAGTTCTTCGGTTCTTCTCCGTTGTCACAGTTTATGGATCAGACCAACCCGCTTTCAGAGCTTACTCATAAGCGCCGTTTGTCGGCTCTTGGTCCCGGCGGTCTTTCTCGTGACCGTGCATCCTTCGAGGTTCGTGACGTTCACTACACTCACTACGGTCGTATGTGTCCTATCGAAACACCTGAAGGTCCTAACATCGGTCTTATATCCTATCTTGCTACCTATGCAAGAATTAACAAATACGGTTTCATTGAGGCACCTTTCCGTCCGATCGATAAAGCTACAGGTCGCGTTTTGGAAAATGTTGTTTATATGACTGCCGATGAAGAGGACGAGTATATCGTAGCACAGGCTAACGAACCGCTTAACGCTGACGGTACCTTTGCTAACGATAAGGTTCACGTTCGTTATCTTGACTCTTTCCAAGAGATTGATAAGGCTAAAGCTGACTTTATGGACGTTTCGCCTAAAATGGTTGTATCTGTAGCTACAGCTATGATTCCCTTCCTTGAGAATGATGATACCAACCGTGCGCTCATGGGTTCAAACATGCAGAAGCAGGCTGTTCCGCTTCTTAAACCCGAAAACCCTGTTGTTGCAACAGGTATGGAATATAAAGCAGCGGTTGACTCCGGCGTTGTTGTACTTGCAAAGCGTGCAGGTACAGTTACCTATGTAAGTGCAGATATTATTAAGGTACGTGCCGCAAACGGTGAAATTGATGAGTATGAGCTTATTAAGTTTACCCGTTCTAACCACGGTACATGTATCAATCAGCGTCCTATCGTTTCTGTTGGTCAAAGCATCGCAGAGAACGAAGTTATTGCTGATGGTCCTGCTACAAACTCGGGTGAAATCTCTCTCGGTCGTAACGCCCTTATCGGCTTTATGACTTGGGAAGGTTATAACTACGAGGACGCTGTTCTTATAAATGAAAGACTTGTTCGTGACGATGTATATACCTCTATTCATATTGAGGAATACGAAATCGAGTCACGTGATACCAAGTTAGGACCTGAGGAAATCACACGTGATATCCCCAATGTTGGTGACGATGCCCTTAAAGACCTTGACGAGCGCGGTATTATCCGTATCGGTGCAGAGGTTTCTGCAGGTGATATCCTTGTAGGTAAGGTAACACCTAAGGGTGAGACCGAGCTTACTGCGGAAGAGAGACTTCTCCGTGCTATCTTCGGTGAGAAGGCACGTGAGGTTAGAGATACATCAATGCGTGTGCCTCACGGTGAATACGGTACTATCGTTGATGTTAAGGTATTTACACGTGAAAATTCTTCGGAGCTCAGTCCCGGCGTTAATGTTGTAGTACGTTGCTATATTGCTCAGAAGCGTAAGATATCTGTCGGCGATAAGATGGCTGGTCGTCACGGTAATAAGGGTGTTGTTTCCCGCATTTTACCGAGTGAGGATATGCCGTTCTTGCCGGATGGTACTCCGCTTGATATAGTTCTTAATCCTTTGGGCGTTCCTTCCCGTATGAATATCGGTCAGGTTCTTGAGGTACACTTGGGATACGCTGCCCGTGCTCTCGGTTGGAATATCTGCACACCTGTATTTGACGGTGCTCACGAAGAAGATATCCGTAAGTGCTTCAAACTTGCAGATGATGCTACTAAGGCTGATGATTATGC
>JAZSKL010000104.1:0-3143 GCA_045534855.1 Acutalibacteraceae bacterium | reverse complement strand
TTTATTTTATATTAAAAATATCATCATCACAAAGAATCTCGAAACCTTTTTTTATAACCAATTCGCTACCCTCATCCATAAGGGTTTCCTGTAATTCTTCCACTCTTTGTTCACGAATATCAAAAAGCTCTTCGGCTCTTTTAAAGTCACCCGAAAGATAGAGGTAGCCAAACAAGCATTCAAGTCCCGTTGCAGTATGGTATTGCGCCTTGGTTGAATTTTTAGGGCTTGATGAGGTATGAAAATTCCTGCCCCTCTTAAACACCGAAAGCTCATTTTCCGAAAGCATAGGTTCTATTCTTTTAAACCCTTCTGCCTGAGCCGAAGCATTTACATACTTTACCGAAAGGCGGTGCAATTCACCCGAAGGACGGTTAACCCCCGAAAGAAGCGTTCTCACCAAAAGACCGTAATAAGCATCACCTACAAAAGCAAGCACAGACGGACTTAAAAGGTTCGGTTTTTTTGATGGTTGGTTATTATCATTCATCATGGCATAAACTCAAACTCAACATCATAAACGCAAACGGTATCACCCTCGTTTATACCTGCCTGCTCCAACGCCGTAATAATACCGCTCGAACGAAGCACTCTTTCAAAATACTGCAATGACTCGTAATCCTCGGGGTCAACAGTATTCATAACATCGAGTATCCAGGGCGCATCCTCAACAAAATAAACACCGTCACATTTGCGGATGTTAAAGCTTCGTTTTTCTTTAACGGTATAATCAACTACCGGCTTTTCTTCGGCTTCGTATCTTAAAATCGGCGGTAATTTAGCAAGCTCACTTGCAACGGTATTTATAAGCTCTTTTGTACCCTCGGCAATAGCCGCCATTACAGGGAAGAACATATATCCCTTACCCTCAAAGTACTCGCGCAATTCCTCGATTTTTTCCTCATCAGCCATATCGCATTTATTACCTACAACTATTTGAGGACGGTCTTTAAGCTCATCGCTGAAAACTGCAAGCTCGCGGTTTATCTTATTAAAATCATCAATAGGGTCTCTGCCTTCACTGCCCGAAACATCAATAACGTGCAAAAGCATTCTGCAACGCTCTACATGACGCAAAAACTCATGACCGAGACCTACACCCTCGCCTGCGCCCTCTATAAGACCGGGAATATCCGCCATTACAAAGGAAGAACCCTCACCCATACGAACAACGCCCAAAACGGGGGTAAGTGTTGTGAAGTGATAGTTAGCAATTTTAGGCTTTGCTTCACTCACAACCGAAATAAGGGTGGATTTTCCTACATTAGGAAAGCCTATAAGTCCAACATCAGCAAGAAGCTTGAGTTCAAGCGTTACATCTATTTCCTCACCCGGAGTACCGTTTTTAGCAAAACGCGGAACCTGACGTGTAGCAGTAGCAAAATGCATATTACCCCAACCGCCGTTACCGCCTTTCGCAATAACTACAGGTTCATCATCCGAAAGGTCAGCAATTATTCTGCCGGTTTCGGCATCCTTAACGAGCGTACCTCTCGGAACATAGATAACAAGGTCCTTTGCGCTTTTACCGGTACAGCGCGATGTGCCGCCGTTTTGTCCCGGCTCGGCATTATATTTACGTTTATAGCGAAAATCCGCAAGGGTTGACAAATTATCATCAACGCAAAAAACAATATTTCCGCCTCTGCCGCCGTCACCGCCATCAGGGCCGCCTGCGGCAACATATTTTTCGCGGTGGAAAGAAACCGCACCGTTTCCGCCGTTTCCTGCCTTTAAGTGAATTCTGGCTATATCTACAAACATTTATTTATTCCTCTTCATCTTCCACAGCTTCAGCTGTAAAATACGCATCGTAAAGCGATTGCGCCTCTTCAAAATCACTTTCATTCAAAATGATTTCATCGGTGGTAAAAAGCCCGCCGGTAACGATTTTTATATAACCGCCCGCCCCCGGCTGACGGCAGATAAACGGTATACCGTTATCCTTTAAAATCTCCTGAAAAATGCTGGATGCAACACGGTCTGCTATATGAATGGATTTACGATTTTCATCTGTTTTATCCTTTGCCTTTTTACCCCAAAATTTCATAAAAATTATTCCTCAAACTCACCGTCAAAATCATCAAAGGTTACTTCGCTGTTCAGAACATCATCATAGAGTTTTTGAGCAAGCGGTAAATCGGTTTCATCAACATATATATCTACGGTTACAAATCCGCCGCCGAAAACCACCTTCATTGTTGAATCATCGGTTTCATCACTGGAGAAAGGAATTCCGTTTTCCGATAAAATATCACGGTATATTTCTGCCGTTACAACATCCTCAACCGAAGCGGCAAGCACGGGATTTTCAATAGTTTTTCTCTGCAATTTTTCCTCTGCTTTTTGGCTGTCTGTTTTAAGCTGAGCACCGCAAACGGGGCAAAGCTCTGCATCATCCTCACATTGAGCCATACAAACGTGACATTCTTTCATACTTAAAACCTCCAACGGTAAATTTATTATATGGTTTAAAAAAGAAAAAATCCGGGCAAGCACTTTTTGCCGCCCGGATAAATTTTTTACTGTTCTACTGCGTAGATGCTGACCTGCTTACGGTCCTTTCCGAGACGCTCGAACTTAACCTTGCCGTCAATAAGGGCAAACAGGGTATCATCTGAACCACGGCCAACATTGTTGCCTGCGTGGATGTGGGTACCTCTCTGGCGAACGAGAATGTTGCCTGCGAGAACGAACTGACCGTCAGCGCGCTTTACGCCAAGACGTTTAGCCTCACTGTCACGACCGTTCTTGGTAGAACCCATACCTTTTTTATGAGCAAAAAGCTGAATATTAATTTTTAACATCGTCTACACCTCCGTAAGAATCTTAATTCGCTGTGTGTATTGTAAGGAAAGTTCGGTTAAATGGAGCTTGAGACCCTCTAAAACAAGTCTACCCTCACGGCTTGATGTTTTGTTTTGCAGAATAAATACAGCATCAGAAACATCAATTTCGCAACTGTCTCCAATTATTTCGGTAAGAGTGTTTGCTGCCATATAAACAGCAGACGAAACCGCCGAACATACTATCTTTCCCTCTTCATCGTCACAGTTACACGAGCTGTGACCTTTGACCGAAAAACCTACTGTACCGTTTCGGTCACTAAAAAACTCCACAAGGGTCATAATTAACCGATCTCG
>JAZSKL010000315.1:0-3566 GCA_045534855.1 Acutalibacteraceae bacterium | reverse complement strand
CGAAGATTTCTCTTACGCTTTGTGGTCTTTTTGTTGAGAATGTGCGACTTGAAAGCGTGAGCACGCTTAACCTGACCGGTTTTAGTGAGCTTAAAGCGTTTCTTTGCGCCACTGTGTGTTTTGATCTTAGGCATTTTAATTCCTCCCAAAATTTATTATACTTTTTTACTTACCTGTTTTCGGAGCCAAAAACATGAGCATATTGCGTCCTTCCAACTTGGCAGCCTTTTCAACAGTTCCTGCATCTGCGCAGTAATCTGCAAAACGACTCATTGTGTCATAGCCTACTTCGGGATGACCCATTTCACGACCGCGGAAGCGAATTGAAACCTTTACCTTGTTGCCGGAACCCAAAAACTTAATAGCTTGGTTACCTTTAGTTTCGAAATCGTGAGTATCAATACTGAGACCCAAACGAATTTCCTTAATTTCAACAACCTTTTGATTTTTCTTTGCTTCCTTTTCTCGCTTCGCCTGCTCAAAACGGTACTTACCGTAATCCATCACCTTACACACAGGCGGTGTGGCATTGGGAGAGATATTGACAAGGTCAAGATCTTTGGCGTATGCCGCTTCTATGGCTTTTGCGATCGGAAGGATTCCGAGCTGGGAACCGTCAGAATCGATAACTCGAACTTCTTTAAAACGGATTTCCTCATTGATGGCTAATTCTTTGCTGCTTATTGTGAAGCACCTCCAAAATTTAGTAAAACAAAGGCGTGAACAGAAACTGTCCACGCCACAAATCACAATAAGCCCAATATAATTGGGTAATACCGGATTAACCCGCCGAAATGAAGTTCAGCCAAGGTGAGAACGGGACTGTTCTGCTTCGTTGTCCTAATTATTATACACCCTTTTTCATTTTTGTCAAGTACTTTTTTGAAATTTAAAAAAACAATTCACAATGCAAATACGATATACAATAATATGTATATGCGATTGAATTTTTTAAATAGCTATGTTATACTACTGATGAAAAATATGAATCAGAGTTGGTATATGGTATGTATAAATATGAAACACATCTTCACTCCCTTGCTTGCAGTGGTTGTGCAAGAGCTACATCAATTGAGCATATAGACAAAGCTATTGAATTAGGCTATTCGGGTTTAATTTTAACAAACCATTTTTACGGTGGAAACACCTGCATTGACAGAAAATTACCTTGGCGCGATTTTGTTGACGCATACTGTCAAGATTATTTGATTGCTAAAGAATACGCCCAAAAGCTTGATTTTGATGTTTTATTCGGTATAGAAGACGGTGTAGGCGGCGGCAAGGAAATTCTTATATACGGTATTTTACCCGAAGATATAATGGAAAATTGCGATTTTCCAAAAATGAATTTAAAGGAAAAAAGCGATTTTATAAAAAGTATCGGCGGTTTAGTTTCGTGCGCTCACCCTTTCAGGCACAGAGAATATATAAGAGAGCCTGATGCTATACCCGATGCATCCTGTTTTGATGCCGTTGAGGTTTTCAATTTGCATAACACCGATGAAGAAAACGAAAGGGCTTTAAAGTTTTGTTTTGAAAATAATTTATTACCAATATCAGGCGGAGATACCCATACAATTGAAAACTGGGAAAATAGCGGGATAATATTTAACAAAAGAATAAAAGACGAAAAATCTTTTGTAAGCGAATTAAAAAAGCATGATTATAAAATCATATTACGCGACAGAACCGTACACATAAGCGAGCTATAACATATAAGGGGCTGTCTCATTAAGAAAAAACGCACAAACAAACGGATTCGTTACTCCCGAGGCTTCCGACTTCCGAGGAAGTTGTCGAGTGAAACGAGACTGAAGGAGAGAAAAGCTGAATAACAGCAGTTTTTTGTCGTTCTCTCCCTCCGTCAAAACTCCGTTTTGCCACCTCCCTCATCAGAAGGAGGCAGGGATTATGCGAATTTCTTTTAATGAGACAGCCCCTTTTTTACTTGTATTCAATTTTTGCTTTTTTAATTAAATCCTCAACATATAATTCAAACATTTCATTAAATTCTTCATCTGTACCGGTTTTGTCTTTAATGAAATTTGAATACAGATTGCTCTGTGTCATTAAATTTTGATAGGTTTCGGTAATTAGTTCTATATACTCATCTTCGCTGAATTTTAGTTTTTTCATATAATCAAGTAACAAGGCATAATTTTCATCATTTTGCGCTTTTGTAGCATCATAAGCATCTTTTGCGATTTGATACGCTTCTTCGTAATCCGCTTCAAGACCTAACCTTTTTGCCTCATTATAAATTACTATACTGCGAATACGGTTATTTAGCACAGCGTCTTTGTTAACAGTTTCATTCTGTAGGATATCGTTATCAAATATCTGCTGTGCAGAATTTTCTTTTGATACTTCATTTGCCTTCAGCATAAAATCTATATTTTCTTGGTATATTTCCACACCATCAACAACTGCAACTACTTGTGACGGACTTTTGGTTTTTTGAGCTAAATCCAATAATATTTCAGTAGTAGTTGTTTTGCTGAAAAAATTTGTGCTAATAATCACTGATATTGCCAACAAAAACAACTGAAACAGTATTACCTTATGTTTTTTCATCATATCACCTACTTTAATTATACACATATTAAAAAATAAATCAATTCACACATTGACACAAAATTTTAAGCGTGTTATAATTTATTAAATTAGAAATTTGGGAGTGCTTATGCAAAATACATATTATTCAACCAGCCCCGAAGATACCGAAAAAATTGCCGCAGAGTTTGCAAAAAGTCTTGTCGGCGGTGAAGTTATCGCTTTTAAAGGCGGTTTAGGTATGGGTAAGACCTGCTTTGTAAGAGGTCTTGCAAAAGGGTTAGGTTTTAGCGGTGAAACCTATTCCCCTACCTTTGCGCTTATGAACGAATACATCGGTGGAAGATTATCAGTTTATCATTTTGATATGTACCGTATTGACGGTTGGGATGACCTTTATTCCACAGGCTTTTTCGATTACCGCGATAGCGGTGGTGTTTTAGCGGTGGAATGGAGTGAAAATATCGAAGGGGCGCTTGAAAACGATACCATTTATGTTACATTTGAGCGCACAGGAGACAGCACCCGAACGATTATTATATCACGGGAGGAAGCTTAATTGAAAATATTAGGTATTGAATGTTCGGCAGGACCCGCTTCGGTTGCCATTACCGAAAACGGTGTTCTTTTAGGAAGTAATTTTATAAACGTAAAGCTTACCCATTCTCAAACCCTTATGCCGATGGTGGAGCAAACGCTTAAAAACTGCACTCTATCACTTGTCGATATTGATTATATTGCAGTTGCCGCAGGTCCCGGCTCCTTTACGGGAGTAAGGATTGGAATAAGTGCTGTAAAGGGTATGGCTGCACCGCTTAAAACACCTTGCGTTTCGGTTTCTACGCTTTTTGCAATGGCTCAAAAATATGTTGACCGCGACTGTATCGTTTGTGCAGTTATGGATGCAAGATGCAATCAGGTATATAATGCCATGTTTGAAATTAAAGACGGAAATATCACCCGTCTTTGCGATGACAGAGCACTTTTATGCGACGAGCTTGCGAATGAAATTG
>JAZSKL010000057.1:0-3493 GCA_045534855.1 Acutalibacteraceae bacterium | reverse complement strand
ATTTTTTAATTAAATTTTCCATTTTATATATCTCCAAATTTGAATCGCATCAGATTTAGTCAGGTTTTATTGCGTTAAGCATACCTTTTATTTCTTCAATATAATACTCGCCGCCCTCAGGGGTTGTTACTGTACTGCAATAATCGGTAGAATAGCCACCATGTTCAATTGCTTCTTTAGTCGGTAAATATCCAAGCGTATCGTTAGTAAGCTGAACATCAACCACCATATTATTTTCGAAAGAAGTATAAATTCTTTTTGCATATTCCGTAAAAAGCTCCATCGGCGCAGTGAAGAATAAAATATCCGCCATACTTATAACACTCACTTGTGCATCGTATGTGGTGCTTTTTTCATTTTTCAACTTATTGATATGGCTATACTTATAAAATTTATATGCGCTTTTTGGGTTTTGATTTTCATCAAAATTATCTGAATCAGCAAAATATTCCTCCGCTTCACGATATGTCGCTTCATCGGCAAATCGCAACGGAAAACTTAAAACTTTAGTTGTTCTTTTATGACTCAACTCATCCAAGTTATAAACCTTTAATGGTGCTTTTTCATTTAAAATAATATTATCAGCTATAAAATTACCAAGCCTTTTAGCAGCATCTTCGCCACATTCATCCAGTGGGCAACCGCCATCATTTTTCATCAAGCGATGCGGCGATAGTTCACCTGCTGAACGACAAACGCCGAACAACTTAACTCTACCGCCATAGTTTTGCGCAATTCTATCACGCGCAACTCCCCAATAATCTGCGGTAATATATAGTGATGCCTCATCTGCCTGAGACGGACACGGAACAGCAGCAAAGATACCAAATAAATCACTTGTTGCTTTATTATAAAAATAAATCAACTGCGTTTCAGAACTGTCGGGATATTCCATTCTTAAAAAATCATCCCTGCTCACACTGCCATACATTACGGCGCTGCCATCTTTATACACAACACGCCTGCAATATCCTGTAAGAATCTCTGCGGTTGCAATGCTTAATGTACATTCGGTCAATTCATCAATAGCTTCTAAAACAGCCTTTTGCACACCATCGCATATTTGCTTGCGGGTTTCATAAAGGGATAAAATCTGCGAATAATCCGCCTGAAAGCCTGAATCTGTATATTCATCATCCGTAACGTGACAATAAGGAGTCGCGTGTGTTGCGCTCATTATAAGTTGTTCTTTTTTGAATTCCGGCAAAACACGCTGTAACCTTTCTACCACATCATTAGTCAAACGCAATGTTGGATGACACATATCACAACAAACCCAAATTGTCCTAACCGAACCATCTTCAACTACCATAGCGTTTGCCTTTATATCATCGTGTACTACATCACTCGAACGAAAAGATATACTGCCTGCTATTGCTATTTTACCGCCTTTTGGGGCTATAGAAGCCTGTCCGAAACCTACCTTCATTTTATACACCTTCAGCTTTAACTTTCTTTAGCTATAACATCGTCCAATCTTTTCTCGCAAAAGGTTAGAAAATCATTCCATAACTTATCATCAATAAATTTATTTTCGCCTGTTTCTTTTAAAATCTTTGCTTTGTTAAAGGTATCGTTATTCCAAACGTGATTACCGATAAAAACATCAACCTTTTCCTTTTGCAAACGGTGCAATGAATTGCGGTACGTTTCCCTGCAATTCGGGAACTCAAACCTTCTTCGCACCATTGTATTTGCACCTGCGCCACCAAACATACCTACGCGATATTTTTTACCATCTTCTTCGGTATCGAAAAAGAAAGATATTGTTCCCTTAGTATGACCGGGCGTTTCCATAAATGTAATTGTGGTATTGCCAAGCGATAGAGTATCACCATCGCTCACAAGAATATCAGGCACAAACATTTGCAATCTCAAAACCATTTCCTCATCACCGCAGCCGATAAGAGTCTTTGCACCCGTAATATCAACCATTGCTGCGGTAGCACCAGTATGATCATCGTGCCAATGGGTGTTTACAATATATTTAATATCCGTTGGCTTATATCCAAGTTCATAAATTGAACGAACAACCAAATATAAAGTATCAGAATAACCGGGATCAATAAGAATCAATCCGTCACCGGTATCAATCAAATGGGTGGAACCTTGAAAAGTTCCAATAAAATAAACATTTCCTATAATTTTAAATGGGTCAATTTTGCCTTCCCAAGGCTTTGCAAATTCTTTTCTCTCAAACATTTAATACTTTTCCTAACAATCAATCAATGTTTTAACCTTTAAAGCATTATATTTGGCGATTTTTTTAGCGCCGTTTACATTTGGATGCAAACCGTCAATTAAATCCCTTCCGTTTTGGCCGCTTGTTTCGTAACAACCACATATACCGCACAAAAAGGTATCAATAAACGTCACATCTGAAATGCGTTTGCATATTTCTTCCATAACAGTGCTTTTTGCCCTTATTATTTCATAAGGTCTTGAGTCCTCTGCCGCCTGTATGGGTGAGCAGTAGCAAATTACTGCATTAGGATATTCTGCTCTCAATTTTTCATAAGCATAACGCATTGCGCCCGCCCAAGTTTTTCTATTAACCTTATCTAACGGTAGGGGTTTGTCATCATTATCAAAAAACTGTTCCTTAATACGACCTATATATTCGGTTGTAATATCATCACCCCAGTTTGTTCCGGCTGCAATCATAATTAAATCGAAATCGGCAAAACCGGCATTACCGTCAGCCTTTGCACGCAAAACTTTTTCAACCTGATTTCCAATAACATTATTAAGCATTTTTGGATCTGTCCGGTCAAAAAACGGGTTGCCATCATACACGGTAGCGCTCTTATCCTCCCAAGAAGCACCCGAAACCGCAACATTTTCAAAATGACAGGGTTTTATAATTTCGTTAAAGTATCCCACCCAACCGCGCTCGGTTGTGCCAAGCGCAGTTATACTATCACCCATAAATAATATTTTTAAATTTTCCATTTATTTACCTCTAAATTTTCAAGGTTTCACCAGGCTCGACTGAATAAATTTTACCATCTGCCTGGAACCATACCTTCGTGCTTGTCGGGTTATAAATTCTACAGCTATCTGCACTAAACACAAGTGAATTATAAGCCTCAACGTACTCATAAATTTGAATATTGGTAGCATACCAAATATCGTCCTTGCCACCTATTTTCTCACAAATTTCCTCTATTCTTTCCCAATTATTGTTTTTATTAAATTCATAAGCATGACCCCACAAATAGAAAAGCTTTGGTAAATCGGCAGACAAATAATTACCTGACTTCTCATAATTTACAAATTTGTCTACAAGTTCCATAACTTCTTCGTCATCATGATGAGCGGTAGGCATCCATTGATACCAATCTGCCGGCAAGGTGTATTTGCTATTAATTGACCCCAACGTTCTTGCATATACAATATCAAGTGATTTTAAATATGCTGAAACATCAGCAACTGTGGTTTCATTATGAAAAAGAAGTATTCCTGTATCGGGATAAGCCATGCCGCGAATGAT
>JAZSKL010000185.1:0-2872 GCA_045534855.1 Acutalibacteraceae bacterium | reverse complement strand
CTCCTTATATTTTATTTTTTATCCTACAATACCGCTGTTAGCAATACTTGCAATAAAGCGGCGCTGTAAAACCAAATAGAAAACTATCAGCGGTAAAACCATCATAAGGCACGCCGCCATTATTGCGGGACCTAAAACGATTTTTGCCGATTCTGCACCCTGAAGTGCATTTGTTAAAAGTGAGTCAACACTTGCAAGCTGTACACTTAAAGGATATCCCTTTGTAAGGTACATCTGTGCTAAATAATAATCATTCCAATGCCATACAACCGAGAACATCGTTACAGTAACTATCGGTACGGTTGATGACGGAATTATTACCTTTATAAAGGTCTTTATAGGACCTGCACCGTCTATCCAGGCGGCTTCCTCAAATTCCTTTGGAAGTCCTTGGAAGAACTGCTTATAAATGTAGATAAACAATCCACCTTTAAGACCTACTGCAAATATTGACGGCAACCACATAACCCACGGAGAGTCAAGCACGTTAAGACGAAGCTCTGCGCCGAAAATACCGCCTATAAGCTTTAATATTCCCAATATATCAAGACGGGTAAAGTTGATATAGCTTGGAATTATTATCATCGTGGTAGGAACTAAAATGGTAAGCAGCATCATACCGTTTAACAGTCTTTTACCCTTAAAATTGAAACGTGCAAGACCGTAAGCCGCTACCGCACAGGAAATAATTTCAAACACCGCAGATAACATTTCGTAAATCAAAGTGCTTGTAAACGAATTTCCAAAATCCATTGCCTCAAAAGCAAGGCTGAAGTTTGTATAAATAGGATTTTTGGGTATCCATTCAACCGTTGGGTCAAAAAAGTCACGAGCACCCTGCATTGAGCTTGAAATCATAAATATAAGCGGATACAGCAATATGTAACTGAATGCCAAAAGGAATGTATAACGTGCAAGATTGGCAACAATTTTACCTGCACGTATCTTTGCTTTTTTCAAATATATCCTCCTTTCAGATAAAGCGGTAAATTTTTTGCGATTTACCGCTTATTCAATTCAATCAGTTAGTCTGCTTACGTTTTTTTCTGACCAGTATAATAATCACAAATACAACGCCTGCAGCAACAACAGCTATACCTCCGTAAAGGGCCAATGTTAACGGAACATTAAGTTTGCCCTTAACAACAACCTTTTTTACGGTATTGGTAACAGTGTTATTATCATTCTTATCGGTGATTACCTCATCATCCTCGCCGAAACTCAAGAACCAATCACCATCATCCCACAAAGCATCGTTTGTATCGTTAACGAAAATTGTTTCATCAAGTGGCAAAAGCTGTGCAATTGTATAGCCACTTGTCCAGAAAATACCCTTTTCGTTTACAGGGGTGATACCGAAGCCGAAGGTTACTATCCATTTATAGAAGCCATCCTTAAAGTCAGCATTTTCAAACAGGTTTGTTTCTGTTCCCGATTTTCTGAAGCAAAGATCGGTAAAGTAGCATATCGGCTCAAACTCACCTGTTGATATACCTATAAATACCGGAGATTTTCCTGTAGAATCCAACCATGCATCACTCGGTACTTTAAAGGTAAGGGTTGTTCTGCAGTTAGGATCATCCATATTTTCTTCAAAAGATGCAACCTTGCGTATTGCGATGAAATATGCCTGTCTGTCCTTATAACCCTTTGCTGTAATCTCTTCATCCGTAACAAACGGATTATCGGTATAGTAAAGTATAGTAGGTTTAACCGAGTTCTGACGGATGTACTTAAAGCGCATTGTAAATTCATATTCCGTTTTGGTTTCAAGAGAAATTATCTGACCGATTTTACCGTATGTAGCTGTTACGGTTTCGGGAATATGAAGCATATACTTGCCTTTATATGAGGAATAATCCACATCAGACGGAATATCAGGTACAATAAGCGTATTATCGTCAAGCTTTAATTTTTTAGCATCATAAGGTAAAAGCTCAACATCGTTACCCGGACGAACAAACTCGTCAACCGCAACAACTATGCTTGATTTAATACTGTTATAGAAGTAGTTGCTGTTTATCATCCATCCGTAGAAGCCCTGTTTGAAATCAGCATTTACGAAAAGATTATTCTTATTAGCATCGTTCTTCTCGTATAAATCGAAATCATAGAAATAGCAGTTACTTCCAAATTCACCCGTTGAGAAGCCTACAAATACGGTTGCCATTCCTGTTTGAGGATTTACATAAGCCTCCTCGGGAACGGTAAAGGTATATGTGCAACGGCTGCCATCCCTTATCATAAGCCAGTTAAACTCTTTACGCTTATCGGTGCTTGGAGAAATCTGCTCATCGGGAACAGTGTGATAGAAAGCTATAGGTTCAGCCTGATTTCTCGGATCAAAACCAAAATCTACCGAGTAAACATAGGTCTTACCAACCTCAAGCTCTATCATCTGACCTACTTTTCCGTATTCATAGCCTGCTTTACCTGTAAGGTGAAGCATAAACTTATCAATCTTTGAGTAATCAATATCCGTACCGTCAGATGTTGAAGCCTTGAAAATCTTATCATACTGTGATTTAGAAAGATTACTCTTTAAATTAAGCTTATTTTGAGCGCCTACGCTTGAACCGTAAAGTCCTGCATAATAAGCCCATTTATTAGAGGTTATAGCATCTGACCAACCATACATACCCATTTTAAGCTCGGCGTTTGTAAGGAGGTTAAGACTGCTTCCCTCTTCTGTTAATTTTAAGTTGCTGTAGCAGTAAACATCTGCACCCTCGGTTGTAAAGCCTACAAATACCTGCGCCAATTCACCATATCCGTCACCGGTTTTAGCAAGAGGCTGATTATTCTTTTTAGCCCAATCGTTAATACAGAATGTATAGCTTACGGTACGATAACCGTCCACATCCGAAACAGT
>JAZSKL010000146.1:0-7451 GCA_045534855.1 Acutalibacteraceae bacterium | reverse complement strand
GATACAGCGTTTCTATTAAAAAACGGCAAGGCAATAAAGGTTTCCACATCCGAAGTAAAGGTAGGAGATTTACTGCTTGTAAAGCCGGGGGATAAAATACCGCTTGACGGTATTGTTGCAGATGGTAACGGTAATGTTGATGAATCTATGCTTACAGGAGAGAGTATACCTGTTGAGAAAACTATAGGAAGCTCTGTTACGGGTGGAAGCCTTAATTTAAACGGCGCTCTCACGGTTGAAGTAACAAAGATTGGTGCCGATACAACGCTTTCTAAAATTATTAAATTTGTTGAAGACGCGCAAAACAAAAAAGCCCCCATCTCAAAAACCGCCGACAAAATTGCAGGCGTATTTGTACCGACAGTAATAATAATTGCTGTTTTAAGTGCTGTTATATGGTTTTTTGTTGAAAGAGATATTTACTTGGTTTTACGTATTTTCACAAGTGTTTTAGTAATAGCCTGCCCTTGTGCTTTAGGACTTGCAACCCCAACCGCAGTTATGGTTGGTACAGGTCTCGGAGCTTCTAACGGAATTCTTATACGAAACGGCGAAGCGCTTGAAATTACCCAAAACACCAGAGTAGCTGTATTTGACAAGACCGGTACAATAACAAAGGGAAACTGCGTTGTAACCGATGTTATTTCCGATGATAAAAGCCGTACCGTTTCGCTTGCTGCTCTAATAGAAGAAAAATCAAATCACCCCCTTGCGAAAGCCGTTTGCGAATACGCAAAAGAAACCCAAAGTACTATTGATTTAAAAATTACGGATTTTAAATCAGTTTCAGGCAAAGGACTTATCGCACAAACAGAAACAGGACTACTGATTGCAGGAAACGATGCTTTATTAAACGAAAATTCAATAGATATCTCAATCGTAAAAGAAGATGCTGAAAGGCTTGCTTCTCAAGGCAAATCGCTCGTTTATGTTGCGTTTTGCGGAAAGTTTCTTGGAATTATTGCTATTGCAGACGAGCTCAAAGAAACATCAAAAGAAGCCTTTACTATTCTCAAAAATTATGGTATTAAAACTGTAATTCTCTCGGGCGATAACAAGACCTGCGCCGAATATATCGGTTCATTAGTTAATGCCGACAGAGTTTATGCTAATGTTTTACCGGAGCAAAAGGCTAAAATTATCGAAGAATTAAGAATGGAATACGGCAATGTTATGATGATAGGTGACGGAATAAATGATGCTCCCGCATTGAGTGAAGCCGATATAGGCTGTGCAATAGGTTCAGGAAGTGATATTGCAATAGATTCCGCAGATATTATTCTAATGAAAAGTGACCCCATAGACGCGGCAAAAGCAATCAAATTGAGCAGGCTTACGCTTAAAAACATAAAGGAAAATCTGTTCTGCGCGTTTTGCTATAATATTATTTGTATTCCTGTTGCCGCAGGCGCTCTGTTCCCTGCTTTCGGTATCCTTTTAAGCCCGATGTTTGCGGGACTTGCTATGTCTTTAAGCTCTATATGCGTTGTCAGCAACGCACTTCGTTTGAGAGGTAAAAAAATATGAGTGATTGTTGTAAATGTATAAAAAAGAAACATCGCACCCCTGAAGAATACCGCTCACTTGAAAACCGACTTAACCGTATTGAGGGTCAAATACGTGGAATTTCAAATATGCTTAAAAACGATGCCTACTGCACCGATATTTTAACCCAAGTAGCTGCTGTTCGTGCGGCGCTTAACTCATTTAACAAGGAGTTATTAAACGAACACATAAGAAGCTGTGTTGCCGAGCAGATACGCAACGGCGATGATACAGTTGTTGAAGAACTTGTAACAACATTACAAAAACTAATGAAATAAGGAGAAATAAATATGTTGCATAAAATTTCAGTACCCGATATGATGTGTGAAAACTGCGTTAAAAGAATAGATAATGCGCTAAAAGAAACCGGTATTAAATACGAGATTTCGCTATTGGAAAAAACCGTTACGGTTGACGGTTGCGAGCACTGCCTTAAAACCGCTTTAACCGAGCTTGAAGATTTAGGATTTTCTGCCGAAATTTAATTTGAAAAAATCTTTATTAAATCTAAAATCAGGAGTTGTTTTTTATGTTACTTTCTGTTAATACCGAAATTTTTCACAAGGAATATTCAGATGAAGAATCGATAAGGCTTATAAAAAAGGCCGGATTTGACGCTTTTGACCTATCGCTTTTTAAAATGAAGCGTGATTCAGAATGCCCCTTTAACAAGGAAAATTACCGCGATTATGCGCTTTATTTACGCAACGTTGCAGAGGAAATAGGTATTGTATGCAATCAGGCACACGCTCCGTTTCCGAGCAGTTGCGGGGATATTGAAAAAGATGAACAAACCTTTAATTTGCTGGTAAGAGCAATGGAAATAGCTTCTATAGTTGGTGCAAAAATAATTATTATTCATCCGTATCAGCATTTACATTATATTGATAATAAAGAAGCATTAAAGCAAATAAATCTTGATTTTTACAAAAGGCTTTTACCCTACTGCGAAAAATTCGGCATAAAAATAGCAACCGAAAATATGTGGCAGAAAAAAACCAATAACACACATATCATTGACAGTGTTTGTTCGCGCGTTGACGAATTTTGTGAGTATATTGATATGATTGACAGCGAGTGGTTTACCGCATGTCTTGATATCGGTCATGTACCGCTTGTAGATGAACAGTTACCCCGTATGATAAAAGGACTCGGTCATAATCGATTACAGGCTTTACACGTACACGATAACAATCTATCCCACGATTGCCACACAATGCCGTTTTTGATGAATATAAATTTTGAAGAAGTTACAAAAGCATTAGCAGAAATTGACTATGTTGGTGACTTCACCTTTGAAGCAGAGGGATTCTTCAAAAATATGCCCAAAGAACTCCTTTTCCCTGCCGCAAAGCTGTTATGCGAAACAGGCAGATACTTAATAAAAAGAATTGAAGAACACAAAAACACATTAGCATAAAATAATCCCCTTGATGCTTTTATCACGCATCAAGGGGATTATATTAAATTTCGAAATTATAAAGGATATTATAACCCTTTAATCTATCAATTTTACTTGCTAAATATGCAGTATCGCCTGCTGTATTGCGAAGAGAAAAGGCAAGCTTATATTTTCCCTTTTCCGATGGAAGTTTAATTGAAGCATTAACCTTATGCGTAACAGCAGACTTGCCCTCATTATACCATTTTAACGGGTCACCTGCAGGGCAAGATGAAACAACCTCATAATTTTCATTTAAAATAACAAATTCCGATGTTAAATTAAAAGGTGGAGCAAAACCGTAATTCACAAGTGATAATTCAATATCAACATTGTTATTTTTCTTTATTTCACCCTTCAAATCAAGTGATTTTGCATCAAGTCTGTATCCCAAATGGTCGCGAACAAACTCAAAATATGTTCTTTCAGAAGATTTTCCGTTATTGTCAACAAACCACTCATCACAATAAGGAACGCCGATTAAATCAAGGTTTTCCGGTTTAATCTCTGTTTCTGCCCAAATTTCCATATCGCCCTTACGGTCAGTTTTAAACCAATCGCCATTTGCGATTTCATCGTGTCCTTCAAAGGAATTATGGAATACGCTGAAAAGGCTTGAATGGAATTTGTAAAATCCTAAAATAGCACTATCTCCCGAAACACGCTTATAATTAAATTGGCAACCCCAGAAAAACTCACCGCCCGAAGGTGCTACAAGACCCGCCTTCATCGCTGATTTTGCAGCATCGCTTGACATTGAATTATAAGGCCATGCGTTGGTATCCTCTCGGTAGCCGAAGTAAGCATCATTTTTAAGACCTAAAATCTTTTCATACCCCTCATTCGGATAAGCTTCCAAGAACAAATCGCGGTACATTGAAGTTCTTAACTGAACATATATACCCTCAGGTGCCATATCAAGAATATGCTTTATTATCTCTACTTCATCAAAATTCTTTGTATTCTCCCAGGTAAGTCTCGCTGCGGTATGCTCATCAACACCCTTATAAAGAGCATAGAAATTAGGTCCGTAACCGTGCCATTCACCCCAAGCACCTAAAAAACCTGCCTCAATAGCATAAATTGAGGTTTTATTCTTTTCAAGTATCGGTTTAAGCTGTTCCATATGGGCAAACATAATATCCTGCGATGCCTGATCCTTATATTCTTCAATTGCACCCTGATATGTAAAGCGCACTACCGCCTTTTGACCCTGTTTACGCACACTGTCAAAAACCGTTTGAATATTTTGGAAAACAAGCTCGGGAAGCTCTTTTGTATCCTTAAAATCGGTCAAATAAAAATACACCTGAACAAGCTTAGGCTTTTGCCACATACCCGCTTTTATAGAGTTTACAACCTCTTCAAAGCCGGGATTCCAACGCTTGATATTCGAATCAACATAAGCTGTTGCATTGGTATTAACATAAGCTTCAAAACGGAAACCTCTATCAGGATTATCCGCCAACAATAAATCCTCATTTGCGGTTGAAGAGTTGAATTTTATATGAATTTTCCCGTTATTTTTATCTTCTCCACCACAAGCACAAACCGTAAACAACATAACAACACACATCCAAAAAGATATTATTTTTTTCATATTACACCACCGAACAAATCGATTATAGTTTTATTATATATCTTTTTTAAAAAACTTTATATAACAAATCAATTTGATTTTGTTGTTTTTCTTTTCGGAAAAGGACCGAATGCAAACGCAAACGGTCCTTTAAATGTTATTTAAACTTTTTTAAAAATTCCTCAATACGCGAAAGAGCTTTTATAATGTGTTCATTCGAGTAACAATAAGAAGCACGAACAAAGCCTTCACCGCTATCACCGAAAGCAGTACCGGGTACCAAAGCAACCTTTTGTTCAAGCAATAGCTGTTCACAAAACTCCTCACTTGTAAGACCGGTGCTTTTAATACACGGAAAAGCATAAAATGCACCCTTAGGCTCACGGCAGGTAAGACCGATTTTATTAAACCCGTTAACCATTAAGCGGCGGCGGCGATTGTATTCCTCAACCATCTCGGCAACCGCTTCATCGCCGTTACGAAGCGCCTCAATAGCCGCATATTGCGATGTTGTAGGAGCGCACATTATAGCAAATTGATGTATTTTGGTGATCTGCTTCATAATAGGTTCAGGGCCGCAGGCAAAGCCTAAACGCCAGCCTGTCATCGAAAATGACTTCGAAAAGCCGTTAACGGTGATAGTTCTCTCCCGCATACCGTCAATAGAAGCAATAGAAACATGGGGATTTGCTCCGAAAGTAAGCTCGGAATAAATTTCATCCGAAATAATTATGATATTTGTATCCCTTAATACCTCCGCAATAGCCTCAAGATCAGCCTTTTCCATTATAGCACCTGTAGGATTGCAAGGATACGGCAATATAAGAACCTTGGTTTTATCGGTTATAAGTGCACGAAGCTCCTCGGGGGTAATTTTAAAATCATTCTCTGCTTTAGTTTCAAGAATAACAGGTTTTCCGCCTGCAAGAAGTGTTACAGGTTCATAGCAGACATAACTTGGTTGAGGAATTATAACCTCATCACCGGAAGATACAAGCGCACGGATAGCACCGTCAATAGCCTCACTGCCGCCAACGGTTATAAGCACCTCATGCTCATCATTATAAGAAATATTGTATTTACGCTCGAGATAACGGGCAATCTCACGTCTTAATTCAATAACACCCGAGTTTGAAGTATACTTTGTTTTACCGCGTTCAAGCGAATTTATACCGGCTTTTCTAATCTGCCATGGAGTTTGAAAATCAGGCTCACCTACACCTAATGATATTACATCATCCATAGTTGCAGCTATATCAAAAAACTTTCTTATACCCGATGGCTTGATTGCTTGAACGGTGGGATTTAAAACCTTTCCGTAATCAATCATAACCAGAACTGCCCCCTATCATCACAACCGTCACAAAGCTGAACATCCATTTCTTTATAACGGCGCATCACAAAATGAGTGGTAGTTGAGGTTACAGAATCAATAGTTGCAAGCTCACGTGCAACAAAACGCGCTACATCCTGCAATGTTTTACCCTTAACAACAACATTAAGGTCATAAACACCCGACATAAGGTAAACCGATTCAACCTCTTTATATGCCATTACCTTTTCGGCAACCTCTTCAAAGCCCAACTCTGCCTTTGGAACAACATTAAGCTCAACAATAGCAGAAACATACGCTCCGTCAAGTTTTTCCCAGTCTATAACAGCCTTATAGCCGCGTATTATACCCTCTTTTTCGTAGGTTTCAATTTCTTTTTTTACCTCTTCTTCATTTATTCCCAACATGGCGGCAAGCTCCGCATGGGTATAGCGGGCATTGGTTGCCAAAAGTTTTAACAATTCAGATTTCATAACAATTTTCCTTTCAAATAATATTAAAAACCGCCCTAAACGCTTAAACGTTTAGGGCGGACTATGCCGTGTTACCACCTAAATTCGAGGTAATAACCTCGCACTCTGCCGATATAAAATACCGCACCTTTATAACGTAAGGCAACCGTCTACCCTTTCGGGAGCAGCTCAAGGATAGCTTCATTATACCCGATACCGCAGCTTTGCACCACCCAGCTGTTCTCTAAAGATAAAAAGATATAACTACTTATTCCTATCAACGCATTCAGAATATATTATTATAATAACTTAAAACAAACATTTTGTCAATGATTTTAACTAAACATATCAATATTTAAGCTTTCGGTCATTCTGCAAAGCAGATTAACCGGAAGACCTACTACGTTAAAATAACATCCCTCTAATCTGCCTATAAACCGCGAAGCCATACCCTGAACCGCATAACCTCCGGCTTTATCATAAGGCTCATCACCCGAAACGTAGCTTTCAATCTGTTCATCGGTCATACTGTCAAAAAACACCTTTGTAACCTCATGACGCACAAGCGTTTTACCGTTGTATATAAGAGCTACACCGCTTATAACATTATGACTTCTGCCTTCAATCATTTTAATCATACGAAACGCATCATCGTGTGATTTCGGTTTGCCAAGTATTTCATTATCACAGCAAACAACAGTATCGCAACCTATAACCAATGTATTATCATCAATTTCATTTTTATCCTTATGATTGGCAAATACAGCCATAGCCTTTCTGAAAGCAAGCTCCTCTACCAAATCGCAAGGGTCAGCAATATCCGAATTTTCATCAGCATCACTTGTTACAATATCAAACTTTACTCCGAGATTTTCTAAAATCTCACGCCTTCTCGGAGATTTTGAAGCAAGAATTATTTTCATAATAACATCACATTAACCCTTCGTTATAAATTGCTCTTTCTCCGCCTATAAATTTAGGTCTTACTCGTGCCGCAAGCACAACCGCCTCACCTATTCGGTTATTTTTAAGTCTTACAGGTACTGCTACTTTTTTAAGATGCATTCCAATAAGAGTAAAGCCTATATCAATACCTGCATC
>JAZSKL010000296.1:0-4993 GCA_045534855.1 Acutalibacteraceae bacterium | reverse complement strand
TCATACCTATAACACCGTTTAAAGCAACGTTTATACGCACTCTGCGTCCAAGCATAACCGAGGTATCAATTCCGCCTACATTCTGAAATTTAAGGCATCCATCAGATGTAACACCACTTATAATCATACCAACCTCATCGGTATGAGCATCAAGCATAAGGCGCTTAACAGAGCGGTTTTTACCCTTTTTCTCAACGAGTATATTGCCTGCGGCATCTATTTTCCAATCGCAAAATCCGTCTATTTCCTTAATTATAATATCGCGCACAGCGGTTTCATCACCTGCGGTAGCATCCGCCATACACAGCTTTTTGAGAAGCTCAAACATTTAATCCGCCTCCCGAAAGTATATATTTCTCTAAAATATCACACACGCTTATAACATCATCAAGATCGATTACTTCAACGCTTGTATGCATATTACGAAGCGGTATAGAAATAAGTCCTGTTTTAACCCCGCTTTTTGTAATTGAGATAACATCGGCGTTAGTACCCGTAGTACCGCCCATTACTTCACTTTGATAAGGAATATTATTTTCCTTTGCAATGCTTACAAGCTTATCTGTAATACCCTTATTAAGCACAGGGCTTATGCCAATCATAGCACCCTTTGATAATTCTCCGCTTTCTGCCGATGAAACATCGGGTGCAGCCGCAAAGCTTACATCTAAAGCAATAGCTTCATCAGGGTCAACCGCAAAGCTTGCGGTACGCGCACCGCGCATACCAAGCTCTTCTTGGTCGCTAAAAGCAAAAACAATATTAAATGGAAGCTTTTTACCCTTTAACCGTTTTGCCAAAAGCAAAAGGCAGGCAACAGCGGCACGGTCATCAAACGCTTTGCCCGTAACGCGGTTTGATATAAGGCAAGCAGGCTCACAACGCCAAGTAACGATATCGCCTAAAGATACCACCTCTTTAGCACGTGCGCCAAGAAGAGTATCAAGCTTTATTTTGGAAATATCATCATATTCGGGCTCGCCTTTTGAAAGGTGAGGCGGTGTACTGCAAAAAACAGCAGGAATATCCCTTTTACCGTGTACCGTAACAACCTGCGCCGGTAAAAGCCTTAAATCAATCCCGCCTACCTTCTGCACGGTTAAAAATCCTTCATCATCAACATCGGTAATAATAAATGATACCTCGTCAATATGGGCATCGAGCAAAAGGGTATATTCGCTTTCGCCGTACATTTTTCCTATAACGGTATTTCCGTTTCTTTTAGTTTCGGCAAAATCGCCGAGCAATCGCTCGGCTGCTATAGCAGCACTATTTACCGAAGCCGCCGAATCCAAAGATGAAAGCTCAAACAAAAAGTTTTTTAAATCGGTCATAATTTGTTTACTACTTCCTTAAAATGATTTCCTCTTGCTGCAAAGTTCGGGAAAGAATCAAAGCTTGCACAAGCAGGGCTCAAGGTTACAACGTCTCCCGAAACGGCTGTTTTATGAGCTAAAGCAACTGCCTCATCAATATCCTTAACGCGCACAATTTCGGGCTCACCTTTATAACCGTCATATTCCCTTATAGCTTTTTCTATTTTATCTGCGGTAGCTCCGCAAAGATAGAGGGTTTTAACCTTTTCGGTAACGTAAGGCGCAAGCGGCTCAAACGGTATATGCTTATCATAACCGCCCGCTATAAGAATAACCTTTTGGCGGAAAGCTTTAAGACCTGCAATAGTACGGCTCGGGCTTGAAGCAATAGAGTCATTATAATATTTTACTCCGTCAAGCTCACGCACCAATTCAATACGATGCTCAACACCACCAAATTCGCGCGCAACCTTGCGGATGCTTTCAACACCTACATAACCCCATACCGCAGTAATTGCAGCAAGATAGTTTGCAACATTATGGTCGCCTATTATCTTTATTTCATCGCGGTGAAGTATCGGTACATCCATACCTCTGTATGCCATATGAAGCATACCGTCCTCATCAAGCCATGCACCGTTATTAAGCTGACGCTCCATACTGAAGCCGAGGCTCTGACCGCGTACATCCTTTCTGAAAGAATCGGTAATACTGTCATCACGATTTAAAACGGTACGGGAAAAGGCATTCTGATGCAAAAGCACATTCTTTTTAGCCTCAACATACTCATCCATATCCTTATGAACATCCAAATGATTTGGTGATACATTGGTAACAACCGCAACATCAGGACTCTTACGCATAGAAATAAGCTGGAAAGAGGAAAGCTCGGCAACAACAAAATCATCAGAGCTTATTTTATCAATTTCCGGCATGAGAGGCTTGCCTATATTTCCGCCTATATGAACCTTTTTTCCCTCTGCCTCGAGCATTTTGGCAATAAGTGTTGTGGTTGTGGTTTTACCGTCAGAACCGGTAACAGCAAAAATGGTTGCAGGACAAAGGTCAAAAAATACCTCCATCTCACTTGTTACCGCTATACCCTTTTTGCGAGCATCCTCAAGTTCCGGCAGGTGAAAGCTCATTCCGGGAGTACGGAATATTATTTCAACCTCTAACTTTTCGAGATAATTTTCACCAAGGCGCAATTCTGCACCTGCATTTTCAAGCTGTGATGCCAAATCGCCAAGCTGTTCACGGCTGCGTCTGTCACAAACATAAACTCTTGCACCCTGCTCCAAAAAGCTTAAAATCAAAGGTGTATTACTTATACCGGCGCCCAAAAAAGCGATGCGCTTACCCTTCATCTGATTAAAAAACTGCCTGAAATCCAAAACCATTCCTCCAAACCGTAAAAAAACATAATTATACATATATATTATAATTGCAGTTTACAAAAATATCAATAGCCACAGCCAAATTTATCACAATATTTTACCGTTTTTTTCATTTGTTATTTTGCACATTATTTTACGGTATTCTTTTCGACATTTTATGCGAAAAATCGTCAAAAATTTAACTGATTTCATTTACATAATTTTTTATTCATTTTACACCGCATAAACATCTTATCCAACTTATTAACCGAGTTATCCACCGTTTTTTACCCCTTTTAACCCCTAAAATGCAATTTTTACCACTAAAAACTGTGGATATATCGGTGGATAAGTCTAATAACAAAACAGGTTGTCCAAGTTTACATAATTCTGTTTTTTTGCATTAAAAACTACCTTTTTTATATCAATTTTGCATATTATTTTTTTACCCTCTTTAAAATGGCTTAAAGAGGGCAAAAACTCATTGCATAATAATTTTTTATTAAAATTTCAGATTATAATGTAAAGTAGAGCAAGCATTAAATAACGATCGGCATTTTCACTCCATAAAATAAGCAATAAACCTAAAATCAGCGGCAAATCTTTTTCGGTTTTAAGCCGTTCGAGAATCGAAGCATCAAACCCGAATGTACTTTTTCCCGTATTTTGCACTTCGGGTACATTATGGATATGCTCCGTAATCCTTTCGGCTTCTTTCGGCGGTTCTATATCCTCCGTTCTGCTTTGCCGCGGTTGGTTTGGCATCCTTATAAACGCCGGTGCAGGCGGCATCTTATGATTTGACGGTCCTGATACGGCGCGGTCGCGCATTTCAATCATACGCTCAACCGCACGCTGTTGTTCTCTTAAAAAATCCGTATTAGTTTGTTCTGCCATATTCCACCCCCGTTAAATAAGCTTCTCAAGCAAGCCGCTTTCTTTAAGCATAGGCAAAAGCTCAACTATCCGCAGCAGTTTTATTGCCGTATCAACCTTTTTTCGTTTTTCCTCTGAAAGATGAGGCTTTAACGCTAAAAGCAGCCGCGTGCGGTCATCTTCTCCGCCTGTTTTAAGCTTTGAAAGAACATTCATTATACCGCCAAGCTCCGATATATCGGGAAATGATGGCTTCGGCGGCTCTTCCTCCTTTTTATTTTCACCGAAAAGTCCTGCCGCCATACTTTTTATACGTTCAACACTTTGCGGGTCATTTAATATATCAGCAATATTTTTGCTTAAATCATCCATTTTTCTTGCCGCCGGAGAGCTTATTTATTATACTTTTAGCCGCATCATTATTCAGGATTTTTGATAGTTTTTCAGGATCGTTCAATAAATTATTTATTTTTTCTCTATCCTTTTCGTTGAGAGCTGCAAGTAATTTAGATGCATCACCGTTTGCTGCGGCATTGATGCTATTGCGGTCAACAGCACCGCCCGTTGCTTTAAAAATATCATCAGTAAGCTTTGATTTGTCTATCGGTCGATTATTCATTGAAATCCCCTCCGCAATCTTGTATAATAATGATTGTAGTTAGTCGAAACGCTTAAAATCGTTTCAACAAGCCACTTATAAAGTGGCTTTAGCAAAATTAAATTGTAATATTTAATTTTGCACTACACTCATTTCAATGGAAAGGGACAAATTTTAATGAAAATTTGTCGCAAAATCAAAGATTTTGTGGCGAAACAGGATTGTTTCGCCTAACCTATTCCATTATAATATATGTATTATTCTTTTACATTATGAGGTACGGTATGAAAATTTTGGTAGTTTCCGATTCCCACCGCAACACATCTGCTTTGGATAAAATACTTCTTCGTGAGCAAACTTGTAATGAGGTGTTTTTCTTAGGAGATATAACCGATGATATTGAAGACTTCAAAATTATTTATCCAAATAAAAATTTCCATATAGTTTCGGGTAACTGCGATTATTACTCGTTTTTTCCGAATGTTGGTTTGGAATGTATTGAAGGGGTAAATATTATTTTCACCCATGGTCACACATATAATGTTAAATACGGTACTGAAGCGCTTTTATCCGCCGCAATAGCCAGAAACTGCCAGCTTGCACTTTACGGTCATACGCACATCCCGTCCGTAGACATTAAAAACGGTATTTTCCTTGTAAATCCCGGCTCATGCGGAAGCTCAAGAGGCAGCGGTGAAACCTACGCAGTTATAATGGTCATAGAAAGTCGAAATAGTGTGATTTACACTATTTCGACACAAAATCTTTGATTTTGTTACAAATTTTTAAAGAAAATTTGTCTATGCCCATTGCAATGAATATAGACA
>JAZSKL010000161.1:0-5443 GCA_045534855.1 Acutalibacteraceae bacterium | reverse complement strand
TCTTCCCTTACCCTTTGTGGTTCGATTAAAAAGCTGAAACCGTGGTCGGCACCATCTACAAGGCAGATGTATTTTTTATCACCACTCATAGAATCAAATGCGGTTTGGCTCATTTCAACCGGCACAAAATTATCAGATTTTCCGTGTATCAGTAAAACAGGAATTTCATTTTCCTTTAATGCATTAGCCGTTGAAACGCCGTTCATATCAAACCTTCCTAATATACGGCACATAGCATTAAATATCGGAAATATCGGTTTTGCATTTATTTTAAAGGATTGCTTTGCCACCTTTAAAATAATATCCTTTGGCGAAGTAAATCCGCAATCGGCAATAATACCTTTTACATTTGATGGTAAATCAAGACCTGCCGACAACAAAACGGTAGTAGCGCCCATTGACATACCGCCAAGCAGAATTTTAGGGGTATTATACACTTTATTTACAAAATCGACCCATTTTAAAACATCGTACCGTTCTTTGACGCCATAGGTTATAAGTCTGCCCTCACTTCTACCGTGACTGCGCTGGTCCACCAGAAGTACATTCATACCCATTTTATAATACATCTCAACAGCACAGCAAAAATCCCTTCTGCCGCTTGAACGGTAGCCATGAAAAAGTATTATTGTTGCATCACTGTTATTTTCATAATAATCGGCATAAAGCTTCAAACCATCAAAGCTTTTGATTTGAAGCTCTTTATGCGGTTGCCGCTTTATGAACTCCATACCCTTTTCAACCGTTTTTTTGAATGGCACAAGCGGACGGTTTACAGGAGAATCAAGATTATTTACCGCACTAAGGTTTCCCCTTACAAAGGCTATTTTAAAAAACACTGAAAGTACAATCAGCAAAATCAACAAAACCGCCGAAATAATTATAAACCAAATCATCTGCATCACCATTTATATTTTAGCATATTTTCGAAAAAATAAAACCACTAATTGCAAATTGCAAAAAAATACTTCACCCAAAACGGGCGAAGTATTTTTGTTTTTAAAATCAATCATCAACAGATTTATCGGTTGCTCTTGCAAAAAGCTCCTCAACCTCTTTAGATGGCTTTTTATCAATAAGAGAAACAACCACAGTTGCGATAAGTCCTGCAACGAATGCCGGCAAAAGTTCATAAATATCGGTTTTGGCAGAAAGTAAGAACAACCAAGCAACGTCTACACCTGCGCCAACGATGATACCTGCTATTGCGCCCTTATAAGTAAGACGCTTCCAGAAAAGCGAAAGGATAACAACCTGATCGAAAGCAGCACCAATACCTGCCCAAGCATTTTCAACCATATTCATAATAGCCTGAGCGCCCGATGATTTACTGCTTGCAATAATGTAAGCTATAATAGCAACTACCAAAACGGTAAGACGACCTATCCACATAATTTCTTTCTCGCTTGCGTTCTTACGGATAACCGGCTTGTAAATATCACTTGTAAAGGAAGATGAAGCAACAAGCAACTGGCTATCTGCAGTACTCATAGAAGCGGCAATAATTGCAGCAAGCAAAATACCTGCCAAGAAGCCAGGGAATAAATCACGAGCAAGCTCTATAAATACCATTTTTTGATTACCCTTATCCTGTAAGAGCATTTCACCTATAAGTACACGACCAAATACAGCGATAACTATAGTAGCAAGCAACGCAATTACTACCCAAACTATAGCAACGGTTGCGCTCTTTTTAACCATACTTGATTTTTTAATAGACATAAAACGAACAAGTATATGAGGCATACCGAAGTAACCAAGACCCCAAGCAAGACCTGAAGCAATTTTTTTCCAACCGCAACCAAACAAATCGGTTACGAAAACACAATTAACAGTCTCTTTTTCTGTTGCGTCAAAATATGTATACAAATTATTAAGAGAACCAAAATCAAGATCTTTTACAAATATAATTACCAACGGAACCGCAAGCAAAGCTACCAACATAAGTATTCCTTGGAAAAAGTCCGTCCAGCAAACAGCCTTAAAGCCACCGAGGAAGGTATAAGCAAGAATAATCAGAGCAAAAATCAAAAGCGCAGTACTCTCATTAAGAGACGGGAAAACAGTTGTAAAAACGGTTGTACCTGCAACAAAGCTTGATGCAACATAAACAGTAAAGAACCCAAGGAAAATAAGCGCACTTACTATTTGAATGGTGCGACCGCCTGTCATAAAACGGTTTGACAAATACTGCGGCAAGGTAATTGAATCACCTGCAGCACGTGAAAAACGGCGCAATCTTTTTGCAACAAAAATCCAGTTAGCGGCAGTACCTAAAGCCAGACCGATTCCAATCCAAGCTTCACCTAAACCAAATGCCAAGATGCTTCCGGGAAGACCCATAAGCAACCAAGCACTCATATCCGATGCCTGCGCACTCATAGCAGTTACCCAAGGACCCATTGAGCGACCGCCTAAAAAGTATTCTTTTTCGCCGTTAGTATTTCTTGATTTAAGGAAAAAGTATAATCCTATTCCAAGAACAACAACGAAATAAAGAACAAATGCTAAAATTTCCATTGTTTTACACTCCTATAAATTAAAATACTAAAGAAGTATACCACACAAAAACAAAAAACGCAAGATAGAACAAAGTTTAGACCGAAAAGTAAACCATATATCATCTTACGTTTAAAATAACACTATAAATATAGACTTTAGCCGTTAGACTAAAGTCTATACTAAAATTATTACTAAAAATATTTTTTCTATATTTTGCAAAAACCGTCAAGAAAACGAGCAATAAGCTCACCCGAATAACGGCAAAGCGAATAATCCCCCGCGCAGATACACCAATCATACATAACCGCACGTTCATACAGCGCATAAGCCTTTACAATATCATTCGCCGAAACATCGTTTGTAAGCTCGCCGCTTTGCTGACCCTCCAAAATAATACTGCGAAGCAGTTTATAATAGGTTCGGTTTTTATCAAGCAGATGCCGTTCACCGCGGGTTATAAGCTGGGTAGACAACAAACGCGAAAGCAGGTCGACCGATATTCGGTTTTCTATCATCAAAAAAACTTCATGGTTTAAAAAGATAAGCTTTTCCTTTGCCGACATTTCCTTTGTAAAGCAGTTCTGCAAATTCTCATACATTTCATCAAAAAGATACGAAAGAGATGAAAGAAGTGAGTCCTTGCCATCAAAATAATGGTAAAACGAGCCCTTTGAAGTACCGCTTCGTTTTACAATTTCATCAACCGTTGTATTATCATACCCCTGCTCATAAAACAACTCCCAAGCGGCAGAAACTATACGTCCCTTTGCGCTGTTTTCTTTTTTGGACACATTTTTCCCTCCTTAAAGGTTAAAATTCAAGAACTCGGAACATACTCATATATGAGGTGATAATTTATGTTAAGTAAAAAATTCTTAATTATCTTTTTACTTATCGGCGGAATTGGCACGCTAATGCATTTTGTATATGGATGGAGGGGTGAAAACCCTGTTGTTGGAGTGTTTGCACCCGTAAACGAAAGCATCTGGGAACACCTGAAGCTTTTATTTTTCCCAAGCATTGCATACTGTGCATTTTCCTATTTAAAAAGCCAAAAATACCCAAATGACCCATTTGCCGCACTTGCAGGTGTTTTTTCAGGGATGCTAACAATTATTATACTCTATTACACCTACAGCGGAATAATCGGCAAAAACATCGATTGGCTTAATATTACCATATACTTTATAGGAGTTGCGGTGTTCCTTGCTGTAAGATACCTTATACGCAAAAATCAAGTATTCACAAGCGGCACTGCAAACCTAACCGCAATAGCAATAATAATTTTATTGAGTATTCTTTTTGCGGTATGGAGTTTTTATCCGCCAAAGCTTGGTATTTTCGTTCCACCCGATATGTAACTATCCTTTATATGCGTAAACAAAGTCGCCAAGCCAAACCTTAAAGCCCTTACCGTTATAATATCTTGAATACTGTTTTATACAGAATAAAAGGCTAAAAAATCTTAAAATATTTTTACTTTTCAAAAATGATATACGCTTTTTTTCAAAGCGCATAAACCGTTCTATCTGTTTTTTAAGCTTGTTATCCTTTACAAACTCAAGTATATACTCGTGTCCCTCAAGGGATTCTTCAAGACCTGCAATACGCTTTTGCACCCTTCGTTCAATTTTAGAACGGTCAGCCTTAAAGGAAACATTATTTTCATGACAGCGGTAACTCATTAAAGGCACATTAAGGCAATATGCACCGTCTTCAAGTGATGAAATAAAGCTTAACAGCCAATCGTGACCGAGAAGTGAACGCAGTTCAATAGGTTTAAGCTTTTCTTTTAGGCAAGACCTGAAGCAGGTAGCGCATCCCCTGATATAAGAATGACCTATAAAGCTTTTTGGTGTAAGCTTTTCAAGTTTACCGTTAAAATTCGCTTCAAAATGCGGAACAGTTAGATTTTGAGCTAACCTTCCCTCACCGTCAACAAGTCGGTAACGAGAGGCAAGCATTGAAATATCGGGATTATTATTTAAGGTTTCAAGCATTACTTCAACCTTGTTTTCATCCCATACGTCATCCTGATCGCAAAGAAATATAATATCCCCCGATGCTTTCTCAATCGCACCGTAAAAATTAAGGCAGTAGCCTAAATTTTTTTCGTTTTGCTCAACACGCCAATTAACAAGATTATTTTTTTCAATAAATTTACGGCAAAGCAAAACAGTATTATCTTTAGAGCCGTCATCACAGATAATTACCTCATCAAAGGGTACTGTCTGCTTATAAAGGCTTTCGAGCTGTTCTGTTATATACCTTTCGCCGTTATAGGTTGCAACCGCTAAAGAAATCATAATCTCACCTTTAAAAACAGCTTTTGCATTTTGAATTTAAGAATATAGGAAAGATGACAAAAGCGGTATATTTTTTTAGCATTAAGGCTTTTGGCAGCATCGATTATCATTTTTGCATTTCTGCCATCAAAATAGGCGTTTTTAGCCGCATTACGGAAATTTTCATCATTTATTTCAGCCGCTATAACCTTTTTTATATCCTTTTTATCGCAGGAAAGAAACATATCCATAATAGCGGAAAACACCGATTTTATATAATAAAAATCGCAATATTTTTCCATCCCGACACTTACATCCTTTAAAAGCAAAGCTCTTTTTTTGATAGTAGCAAGCTTTTCGGGATTATGGCGGCGGGTTATACTTCCCATATGAAGGACATAATGATAAAAACATTCACCGAAAACCGCAATTTTAGGTTTATGGCGCAATAGACGCAAATTAAAATCGGTATCCTCATAAATTTCACCTTCGGGAAAAAGCATACCGTTTTGTTTTAAAAATGAATGTTTATAAAGTTTATTCCAAGCGGGGTCTATAAGATTTTTCGCTTTTAATTCGGTTAAAGCATCAAAAATTTCATCGCCGCAGTATATCCCCTCTTTGGCTGTTATCGGAGAAAGGCTCTTGCCATTTTC
>JAZSKL010000276.1:0-2996 GCA_045534855.1 Acutalibacteraceae bacterium | reverse complement strand
TCATACCTTGAATGGTTGATAAAAAATGAAAGTAAAATTCGGTTTCTTTTTCAATAGCTTACCGCAAGACGTGCTTTGGATGCGGCTTTTGTATTATCTGAATTTAAAATAGCGGCCTCACAATCATTTAATTCGCTTATTGTGAGGTCGTGTGCTTTTGTTACGTTCAGATTGCCTATATAACATATTGATATAATGAAAATCAATAAAATAACAACTGCAATAAGCCTTTTCATTTTCTACCTCTCACGCTTTTTAACAATATTTGTATTTCCAAAACGGTCTAATGTCATCAAAAAAACATCCTGTGGCTTCAACTTTTCCTTTTTTAAGGATTTATTTACAGCGTTAATGTTTGTTTCGAGCGAAATAAGTGCTTCGTGTACTACCTTTCCATCACAAATTACAGGCAACGGTAAACCGTCATTCGGCGTTTTAATATTCATATCGCCTGCAGTTGCGGGGCGGTATTCGCTTTTCAGTAAAACGCTTAAATCTCCGTTTACCTCGACTACTGCAAAAGCAACGGTTGAAATATCAAATACGTTTTGCGCCCTTAACATCTCAATGAGGTCAATAACCGTCATTCTTATTCGGCGCATAGCGTGTTGATCTATTTCGCCGTTTTTTATTATTACGGCGGATTTTCCGCTTAAAAATTTCCGTGCAAAAAAGCTTTTCATCGCTATTATAGAAACGATTATTTCTAAAATTACAAGTGTAAATATGGCAACTATACCGCTGAATATTGGTTGGGAAACATCCTGAAGCGGAATTGCTGCAATTTCGGATATTAAAAGGGTTATAACTAATTCTCCCGGTTGCATATCTCCTATTTGCCGCTTACCCATAATCCGTATACCGAGTATAACAAAAATATAAAGTATTATTGTTCTGAAAATAATAGCTGTCAATTTAATCACCGTGGTTATTATGTGCAAAAAAATTGGAAATCGCAAAAAATATTATTATAAATTAAAGCTTTGTATTTGTGTTATTGCTTTTTTGCGGTTTTGTGGTATAATAAACTATATATGCTTACAAACGGCAAAGGAGGTCGAGCGGATGCGTATATTATTTGTAGGCGATGTGTGCGGTTCGATCGGCTGTGAATTTGCCGCGCGTGTTTTGCCTAATTTCAGGCGCGAAAACTTAATTGATTTTACGGTTATAAATGGTGAAAACTCTGCTGACGGTAACGGTATCACACCGCAGTCTGCCGAAATGCTTTTTGCAAGCGGTGCAGATGTCATAACAGGCGGAAATCATACTATGCGCCGCCGGGAAGTTCATGATATGCTGGATGAAAATGAGCGGCTTTTGCGCCCGCATAATATTTCGGCAAAGTATGGCGAGGGTTATCGTATTATAGATATGGGGCGTTTGCAGATAGCGGTTATAAACCTTTCGGGTCAGATTTATCTTGATAGGTATGAGCCCCAAAATCCTTTTTTGGCGGCGGATGAGCTGATTAAGCGCGCAAAGGATGACGGTGCTCGTATTATACTCGTTGATTTCCACGCAGAGGCAACAAGCGAAAAGCGCGCATTAGGCTTTTATCTTGACGGTAAGGTTTCGGTGGTTGTGGGAACACATACGCATATTCAAACTGCTGATGCGGATATTCTTCCGAAAGGTACGGGTTATATTACCGACCTTGGTATGACAGGGCCTAAAAACTCTGTTTTAGGTGTTGAAACTGATATAATTATTGACCGTTTGCGTAACGGCTCTTGCGAAAAGTTTCATCTGGCTATGGGTAAATGTATTCTTAACGGCTGTATTTTTGATATTGATGAAAAAACAGGTTTAGCAACGGCTTTTGAGTCGGTTTGTTTGGTTGAGGAGGAAAAAACGTGATTTTTAAACGCTTTTTTGCCGCCTTAACGGCAGTTTTACTATGTGTTAGCTTTGCCGGCTGTAATGAAACCTTTGCACCAACTGCTGAAAAAAATGATAAACCTCAACAAACTGTCAGCAAAACGGATGTTATGCAGCTTTTATACAGCGCTTCGGATAGCTTTAATCCCTATACGGCGGTAACGGCAATAAACCGTGAACTTTGCAAGCTTTTGTATGATCCGCTTGTTAAGACCGATAATAATTTCAATCCAAGCTATTCTTTGGCTTCTGATGCAGTGATTGAGGGAGTAAAATGTACCGTAACAATAAAGGATGCCAAATTTACAGACGGATCGGCAGTTACTGCTGATGATGTGGTTTATTCATGCAATCTTGCAAAAGGCTCGGGCGGGGTATATGCTTCATCGCTGTACGAGGTGGCTTCGGTAACGGCTGCTGACAGTAAAACGGTTGTTTTTACACTTACAAGGCAGGACCCTTATTTTTTAAATCTTCTGGATTTTCCGATTATAAAATCTGGAAGTGATAAAACTGCGGATATTGACGGCGTTGTTCAGCCGCCTGTAGGATGCGGACGTTTTAAGCTTAACGATAAGCTTGATACCCTTATAAGAAATGATTCCTATTACGGAAAGCATACTTCAATTCCTAAAATCCGTCTCATAAACTCACCTGATGGTGAATCTGTTTCGCATTATGTTGAGGTTGGTGCTACCGATGCGTATTTCACAGATGTTTCAAACGGAAATATTGTCAGGATGAGCGGAAAAAAGTGTGATGTTAATCTAAATGATTTTGTATATATAGGTATAAACGATTCGGTTGGACTTTTGAAAATAGGAGAAATACGTTATGCTATTTCCTCTGCGATTGATAGAAGCGGTATTTGTAAAACGGCATATTATAACAACGCCGTTGCGGCAACAGGCTTCTTTAATCCCGCTTTTTCGCCAACTTCTGCGGTACAAACATTAAAAAATGTATCAGATTTTGAAATTGCTATTGAGAATCTTGAAAAAATAGGTTATAATAGATTGGATAATGATGGATACCGTATAAATTCTTCGGGTTACAGACTTACCTTTAACCTTTTGGTTAACAGTGAAAACGAGTCCCGAAAAACTGCGGCGTAT
>JAZSKL010000211.1:0-4809 GCA_045534855.1 Acutalibacteraceae bacterium | reverse complement strand
GAACGCTTTGCTTCAGGATTCTTTCTCTTTAAGTCAGAAAACTTTTCATCGCTTGTTTGCTTAAAGCGGTTTATCATTTCATCCAACGAAGCCGCCTCCTGCTTTTTAGGCATCCAGGTATAAGAGCCGTCCGGCTTCGGGGGTGGATTATAAGGCTTACGCTCACGCGAAGCACCATCACCCTTTGCGCGACCTTTAAATGAGGGTTTCTCAGGCGGTTCTGTAGTACGTTTTATACTGAGGCTTATTTTCCCATCCTCAGCAATAGCGGTTACCATAACCTTTACTTCATCGCCAAGCTTTAAAAAATCATTGATGTCATTTACATAAGTATGGGCAACCTCAGAAATAAATACCATACCTGATTTACCCTCTGCGAGTTCGACAAAAGCACCGTAGTTTTTAATTCCCGTTACCTTGCCCTCAACAATATCACCGACATTGAGCTGCATAAAATTATGTGTTCCTCCCAAATTTTATATGTTTTACTTTCCCGAATCATCAATATAAACTATTGCGTCCGAGTATTCATAACCTAAACGTTCTCTCGCGGCCTTTTCAATAAGCTCGGTTTGCGAGCCGTCTTCCAAAAGATATTTAAGCTCTGCAACCTCACCCTCTTTGATTGCAAGTGCCTTTTGGTAAGCCGCATATTCTTCACGCTTATCGCTCAAGGTACTCCAAAGCGATGCAAGCGTTATTATCATATAAACAGCAACACCGACCACAGCCAAACGGACGATAATGCTTCTGTTATGCTTTTTTGCGGTGCCCATATTTTAAATCTCCATCTCAATCAAATTAAGATACGAGATACCAATACAGTCTACAAAAAGCGTTAACTCTTTTTCAAGAGTTTTTTTAGCTTATTACGCGCTTTTTTAAAGTTTTTTTGAATAAAATCCGAAATACAGTCTGCTTGTGTACAAACAAACCCCGAAAAACGATGCAAAATGCCTAAAACGCACCTAAAAACCGATTGTATCTTAATAATAGAAAATATTAAAACTTTAAGCCATATTATTGAAATACTTACCCTGCAAAGGCAAAATCCAAGACCTTCGGCAAAAATAACATAAAACCTTATCTGACCCGAAGTAAATACCATTAAAAACAAAAATGTTGCCACAGCCGATAAAAACGAAAAAAATATATCGGTAACAAAAACCGCCCAAAAGCTGTTTTTACCGCACTTCCTTACAGCACGCAGAATATCATAGCTTAAGGATATTATAACACCCAATACCAATGCCGCAAAAAAAGAGATAATTTGTATAGAATTTTTAATTTCCCACATAGTTACCTAAAAAGCTTTGAAATCATTCCGCCACTCTTGTTATCAGAAAGATAGGCAATAGCGTGAATACGTCCCTCGGCAGAGAGGTCTCCGCTTTCGGTATGAAAGCTTAATATATGTAAATTCTCCCCCTTAACGGTCATTCTGCCCGCAACGGTATCAAGCAAAAATGTTTCCTCGTCAAAGGATAAAACATCCTTAACTCCTGAAATATTAAGTTTTTCACGCCCTTGTGTCATAACAGCGTGATTCATTTCAATGCCTTTTTCCATAATTCAAACACCCCAAAATAAAAATGCCCATTCCAATATATGGAACAGGCGGTTAAGGTATTCATTTTTTCGGAATTAAAGAAGTAAATTTAATCAATTATCTTATAAAGCGATGCGGCATCATCCTTACGCACCGTTTCAGAAACATCGCAAACCTCTAAATTTACCGTTCTTGTACCAAAGGAAATTTCTATTTTGTCTCCAACCTTTACATCATAGGATGCTCGAGCGATTTTACCGTTTACCGAAACTCTTCCCGCATCGCAGGCTTCGTTAGCAACGGTACGGCGCTTTATAAGGCGGGAAACCTTTAAATATTTATCCAATCTCATAATTAAACCTAAAAATCAAAGCCGCCCGAAAGGACGGCTTTTGAAGAAACATTCTTATTTTGCAACTGCAGCCTTGAAAGCCTGACCAGCCTTGAAAACAGGAGTCTTGGAAGCCGGAATCTTGATGGTTTCCTTAGTCTGGGGATTCTTACCGGTTCTTGCTGCGCGAGTACGAACCTCAAATGTACCAAAGCCGATGAGCTGAACCTTGTCACCCTTATCCAATGTTTCGGTAACAGTGTCAATAAAAGCTGCAAGAGCCTTTTCTGCATCCTTCTTAGAAATTTCTGCCTTTGCGGCAATAGCTGCTACTAATTCAGTTTTTTTCATGATGTTTACCTCCAAAAATATTCTTCTAACGATATAGATTTTCAACAAGGCGCTCACCTATGTGAACATCGATTCGTAGAAATCTTTTTAATACAATTTATGCCAAAAGCAAAAATCGTACTATCTATTTTTACCACACTTTTAACAAAAAATCAATAGATTTTATGTAGATTTTCCTATTTTTAGTAAAATCGCAGAATTTTACAACATTTTTTCTATCTTTACTACAATTATTTTGCCTAATTTGAGCTGTTTTTGGCTTCATTAAGCCGATTTTTAAAATTTAAAATCGGTCAACAACAGCCTTTAAGCATACAAAAAATGAATCTGCAAGAAGTGTTTCCCCGCCCGTATTCATCTCTCTGTAACTGCTTTCCGCATCGGAGCCTGCATCATCCGATACGCGGCGAAGAGCCAAAAAAGGAACATCTGCCATTGCACAAACCGCCGCAATAGCACCCGTTTCCATATCACAGGAAACAGCATCAAAGGTTTCTTTTAAGAAATTACGGTCATTTTCATTGCAGATAAATCGGTCTCCGCATACAGCCGTTCCCACCGTTACACCATCAAGACAGGAGCTGAAAATTTCCAAAAGACGGCTATTTGCATTATAAATATATTCCTGCCCCGGTTTTTCGCATGGCTTATAGCCTATCATTGTAAGGTCAAAATCATGTTCAAGATAACGATCGGCAATTACAAGATCTCCCCTGTTTACACGGCTTATACCACCCGAAAGACCAAAGTTAAGAATTACATTACAGCCGTTTGCAATAAGATAAGAAGCCGCTGCCGCCGCATTTACCTTACCTATTTTGCAAACAACGCAAATAACCTCAGCCTCTCTTTTATCACCTTTAAGCTTAAAGGTAACACCCTTTCTTGAAAGGAGACTTATCTCTTCATAATTATATTTTTTGGTATATGGTTCAAATGGTAAAAATTCATCAATATCGGCAATTACAACACCAATTTTAAGAGTATCGTTCATTTTTATCACTCCTGGTTGTTATTATTCGGATTTATATTGTAGTTATATGTAATGGGTTGTGTAGGTTGGGTTGGCGTTACAGGCTGTACGGGCTGATTAGGTTGTACGGCAGGCTGATATACCGTTTGCGCTTCCAAAGGAGCTTTTTCAACCTTTTTTCCGCAATTTACGCAAAAAATCATATTGGAATCAAGCTTTGCACCGCAATTTGTGCAGAAATTAGAAGCCGCAACAACAGGCTTTTGCGGTACAACTGCGGCCGCAGCGGCTGCTGCAGCGGCTGCTGCGGCTGCCGCCGCTGCTTCAGCTTCTCTTTGTTGCTGTAAAAGCAACAGGTTTATTGCCTCTATTTCATTATTTTTTTCGGCTATTTGGCTGTTTTTATAATTAACAGAAATAACAAACGGCTGAATATTTTCGGGCAATGCGGCAACATCATCGTTTTTTATCTGCTCATAAAAAGCCTTACCGAGAGCTGTAAAATCAGCATCCTTCATAGCCTCAATTTTAGCAATTTCACCTTTAAGTCTGTTAATATTCATTGTTTCTGCGTATCCCATTTTTTCAAACCTCCATATTTATATATAATTACCCAGCTCACAATCAAGCAAGGTTTAGTTACAGTTAAAAACCATACTTATCATAAAATTCAACAATACCATCCTTTCTTGTAAGCAGTTCATCAAACCGGCTTATATATTCATACGGATATTTAAAATTAAATATTCGTTCTATATAATTGCCATTTGGCTCACGCAATTTTGTTACTGCGGAAGCACCGCATGCAAGAATAGAATGTGTTTCATCCATAATATATACATTATAAAGACATTCAAAACCTTTTTTAGCATAACCTACATTTTCAAGGTTGCCTACAGTTTTGCTTTGACGGTACATATAATAAGGGGTTATTCCGCCTTTTTCTAAAACATCACGCGCATAATTAACCATTTTTTCGGCTTCAGCACCTGCTTTGAGTTCAGGGAATTTTCCGCCGGTTGTAAGGTTTGAAGCACGTTTCATAGAAAGGGCATGAACCGTTACGCTTTCGGGGTCAAGCTGCAAAACTTCATTTAAAGTATAGCAAAATCCATTAAAATCATCAGCCGGAAGCCCTGCTATCAAATCCATATTTATATTATCAAAGCCTAAACTTCTTGCTAAACGAAAAGCTTGTACAGTTTGCTCGGCAGTATGCTTTCTGCCTATGTTTTCCAAAACAGCATCAACCATAGTTTGAGGATTTATGCTTATTCTGGTAGCGCCACCATTTTTAATAGCATTAAGCTTTTCTTCCGTTACGGTATCGGGTCTGCCTGCTTCAACGGTATACTCTCGCAAAGATGAAAGGTCAAAATTTCTTTTAACAGTTTCCATCACGGTTTCAAGTTCTTTTGCCGAAAGGGTTGTAGGCGTTCCGCCGCCGATATACACAGTTTCAAGCTGTAAATTACACTTCTTTGCAATTTTTGCTGTATACTCAAGCTCTCGGCATACGAGCTCAACATACTGTCCTATAAGCTTTTTGGCGCTATCTACCGAATGCGAAACAAAAGAGCAGTAGGAACAGCGAGTAGGGCAAAA
>JAZSKL010000119.1:0-3323 GCA_045534855.1 Acutalibacteraceae bacterium | reverse complement strand
ACGAGCAGAGAGCGTATATGTTTTATTGGGGTCAACCGTAACCTGTTGACCTGCCATTGCAGCAATATTTGTACTTACAGGCTTTTCGATATAGGAGTAATTATCTCCCACACCATCCGAAGAAGCGTACTCAAAACGAGTAACCTTTACAGGTGTTGTATTTCTTGCAGAGAAGCCTGCATAACCCGGAGTTTGTAATTCCTCGGTATAATCAAAGAAGGTATTTTTAAGCATTAAAGCGTATGTACCGTCTTTTTTACCTGCAGGATATTTATAGGTGGTTACGGTAATTTTTGTAGGTGCTGTACCCTCAACCGCAATTTCCATACGGAATGTTCTGTTATCGGTATGCGTTCCGCAAGTACCGATAAGTACATCCTTACCGTCAGATGTGCGTTTGTAAAGTGTGGGTGTTGCACCGTTTGCAAATACATAATAACCGGAAACGGTTGACAAATCGTTCTTATCCGCAAGAACAGCTCTTGCCCAAACAACCGGTGAAACACCGCTTGTAGCAGCGTAATCAAGCGCTACAACCTGATTTGTATGTGCTTCGCCGTAAAGCGAGAGGCTTTCATAATGCTTTGATGTTCCGTTTACGGTAATATTATCAGCATTAGGTGTAGCCGCACCGTTAGTTTGCCATTTGCCGTTATAACCGTTTGCAAAATCAGAGGAAAGCTTATAATCAAGGTTAGCGTTTACGTTTTCAAGTACGGGACGGTTGCTTACTACATCATCGCCGCCTTCACCTTCGTTACCGCCGCCTTCGTTTCCTCCTCCCTCGTTGCCGCCTTGGTCATCATTTTGATCATCATCAAACTCAACATCGCCCACAGCAAACAAGGATTTATATGTGTCTTTATTCGGGAATACAAGGCTTATTCTTGAACTGGTACTTGTTGTTTCACCCTCAAAAGCAGTTCTAAATGCCAAGAAGGTTGTGTTGCTTTCATCGCTCCAACCGTAAAGACCCATTTTAAACTCACTATTTACAAGCAAATTCTTCTTATCAGGGTCATTCTTTTCATATACTGTAAATTCTGCATAACCCATTTCAGAAGTCTTTGCCATACGGAAACCAACCAAGGTTAATACCTGACCGGTTGTTCCTATGGTAAAGTTTTTATCAATATAGGGCTTGGTTTTGGAGTTAGCGGTTGCCCATTCGTTAAGATTAAACTCACAGGAAATCCTCCGCCAATTATCAGCTGTTGTTACCGTACCTCCATTAGCGAAAATACGCTCGCAACCGTTTGACTCGCTATTGGTATTGTACTGCACCCAAAGACCTAAATTAACCTCGGTAGTCTTACCCTCAAAAATATAAGTCTTGTTAGGATCGAGTGCCAATACCTGACCAAATGTCATATACTCATTAACACCGTTATTCTTTTTAAGATATGCAAGCTTTGCTTTTTCACCGTCATTAGATGTATACTCAAAATGGGTGAAATTCAAGGTGTTATCGGAAGTATTCGCATCGATAACATTGGCAATACCTGCCATACCTGCATCCTGTAAATCAGCGGTATTATCGTAATACGTATTCTTATAAAGGAAGTAACATTTTTTCTTATCGGTAGAATACTTATAGGTTAAAACGCTGATTTTAGTAGCGTTTGTTCCCTCTACCACTATTTCAAAACGGTAAAGTCGGTTATCAGAATGAACGAAGCCGCAATTTCCGATAAACTCCTCCTTATAAGCGTTACCATCCTTATATCGCTTATAAAGTTTGATTGTTCCGTCATTTTTATATACTGCGTAGTAGCCCGTTAAGGTATTGGGGTTATTGGGGTCGTCAAAATCAGCTCTTGCCCAAACAACCGCCTTTTTATGTTTGTTATTCGCATTAACCTCAAACTCAACAGTAACACGCTGTTCGGTTTTATTTGATGTATAGAAGGCTGTGTTCTTAATATGACTATCAGTAGCATTAGAGCCTGAAATATTAAGAGAACCTGCTGTAACGGTTGCATTATCCGAAAGCATCCAACCGTCTTTATTACCGGAAGCAAAATCGGTAGTGTAATTAAGCGGTGCTTGTATATTTGTGGTATCATTTACATAATAACCGCCAATTACAACCTTATTACCGTTATCGCCTGCAAGAGCTTTAATGGTTATTGTATGCTGAGTATCTGCACCGTTTGAAAGTATTACCTGTGTGCGGTGGTCATTTCCTGTGCGGTAAAGTTCTATAATACCGTCACCAAAATCACCGTTCGCACCTTTTTTATAAGGTACACCGTCTATTTCAACATATATCTTACCGCAATTACTGCCGGTCATAAGAATTATACCGAAATCAGTTCCTGTAAATTTATAGGTAAGTGTTGAACCCGGAGTTGTGGTTTCAACCCTGCCGGATGTATAAGTACTGCCGAATTTTGAGCTTATTGTTGAGAACGAACCTGATGCCAAACTCCATCCGCTTGAAAGCGGTATTTTATCGGCTGTAATAATTGTAGGTGCTTTAATTATTGTTGATGCCAATGTAGAATCGGGAGCTTCACGTGAAGTAAGCTCTTTTGGTGGAACTTTTTCAGCTTCCTTTAAATAATTTTCAAGCTCTTTTGTCATATAATCGGCAAAAAGCTTATAACCTGAATCTATCGGATGAACACCATCACCCGCTTTATAAAGCTGCTCGTAGGCATCTGAAGAATCATCTGTACGATAAGGCTTAATGCTGTTTGAATCCCAATTAAGACCATCCTTTTGAGCTCTTGCTTTTAACGGCTCACGAAGGTCAAGAAGCGGAAGTTGATACTTTTTAGAAAGCTCTATCATCGCTTTTGAGCCTGCAAGCATATTCTCCGTAAGACTCCAATGGTCAAAGGTAAGTACCAGAACAATATCAACATAGGGATTCTGCTCCCTTGCTTTAAGAATAAGAGATTCAACGTTTCTTAAAGTATTGCCATAAAAGTCTGCGCTCTCGGGATTAGTTTTACCCATAATTGCATTTTCATATAAATACTTATCATTTATAGGAGAATCTATAAACAACAAATCGGTTTTATGATTTTCAATAGCGCCGAAATTATACAAAGCAAACTGTGAACCGGTTGAGCCTACAGCCGCATTTTTATGCTTGATTGAAGCATTGGGATAATTATCGGTAAACCATTTTGTTACAAGTGCGCGCCAAGAGGTTTTCTCGGTATCGCTTGCACCGTAACCGCTTGTTACAGAGCCACCCATATAGGTGATATTAAGCTTTTTATCGACAGTTAATTTATAATAGGTATTGTTCAAATCCACCGCTACCTTTCCAAACATACTGTCGAACTCTACCTTATCAGAGCAGGTGTAAC
>JAZSKL010000262.1:0-1838 GCA_045534855.1 Acutalibacteraceae bacterium | reverse complement strand
GGAAGCATAGCCATAGGATCGCGGCGAACAACACCAACTGCACCGGCAGCAGCAGCAGTAGTCTCGGAAGCCATAGCAGAACCTACAGATACACCGTTAACCCAATCCTTGGACTGGTATACAAGCGGAGCGCACTTTGCACGGCGACCGCCAAAGATAATAGCAGAAATCGGAACACCTGCACCCTTATCAAACTCCTCTGAAATGCAGGGGCAGTTTGCAGCGGGAGCGGTGAAACGAGAGTTGGGATGAGCAGCGCAAGTAGACTTATCAGCCTTGTTGAACTTCTTGGGATCCCAAGGATTGCCCTTCCAATCAAGAGCATTTTCAGGAAGATTCTTGTTAAGACCCTCCCACCAAACGGTGTTGTCATTAAGATCAAGAGCAACGTTTGTGAAAATGGTATCCTTCTTGGTGCTCTCCAAAGCATTGAAGTTAGAATGCTCGTTAGTACCGGGAGCAACGCCGAAGAAGCCGTTCTCGGGGTTGATAGCATAAAGTCTGCCGTCAGGACCTATCTTCATCCAAGAGATATCGTCACCAACAGTCCAGATCTTGTAGCCCTTCTTACGAAGATACTCAGGCGGAATAAGCATAGCAAGGTTGGTCTTTCCGCAAGCAGACGGGAAAGCAGCTGCAACATACTTAACTTCGCCCTTGGGATTTTGAAGACCCAAAATGAGCATATGCTCAGCCATCCAGCCCTCTTTCCAACCCTGGTAAGAAGCGATACGAAGTGCAAAACACTTTTTACCCAAAAGTACGTTACCGCCGTAACCGGAGTTAACGGAGATAATGGTATTATCCTCGGGGAAATGACAGATATAACGGTTTTCAGGATCAACATCACAACGTGAATGAAGACCGCGAACCCAGTCATTGCTGTCGCCCAGAACCTCAAGAACCTTAAGGCTTACGCGGGTCATAATAAGCATATTGAGAACAACATATACAGAATCGGTAACTTCAATACCGATTTTAGCAAGCGGAGAACCGATAGGTCCCATAGAATAAGGGATAACGTACATTGTACGACCCTTGTAGCTGCCACGCGCAACGTTGTAAAGCTTGTTGTACATTTCATCAGGACCGCACCAGTTGTTGGTGGGACCTGCATTGTCCTTTTCGCGGCTGCAGATAAAAGTACGGTCTTCTACACGTGCAACGTCATTAGGATTAGTGCGGTGCAGATAACAACCGGGAAGTACATCCTGATTAAGCTTCGTGAGTTCACCAAGCTTGCAAGCTTCTTCACGGAGAGCCTCTCTCTGCTCATCGCTGCCATCAATCCAAACGACCTGATCCGGAGTAAGAAGTTCTTTCATTTCTTCAAGCCACTTCAAAACGGTTTGATTGTTTGTCATTTGTGTTTTCTCCTTTATGTGAATTCTAAAACTTAGCTGAATTACAGTTCTAACTAATAACATTTCAATAATCCAACTTTAGCCAGAATATATTATAACCTATACCACCGCAAAAATCAATACACATTATTAAAAAATTAACAATAAATTTACTCGGTTTTAACTTCGGGCAAGCCCTTTACAGAGATAAGCAAGGAAAGCAATCCCGAAAGCAGTGATGCCGAAATCACCACGCGCCAATCTACCGCAGAAATAACTGCTGATGTGCCGATTGTTGCGATTGCCGTTTCGGCTACGGTTTTAACGGCTCTTACTGCTGCCGCCTTTAGCCACTTTTTTGTTTTATCGCTCATTTTTACACCTCCTTTTCACGCCCGAAGGGCATATCGCATTGAAGATATATCGCATACGCAAGTATATATCGCAAATTCCAAGGGAATTTATATCGCCATACTGTAGGGGCGGCTATCAGCC
>JAZSKL010000189.1:0-5102 GCA_045534855.1 Acutalibacteraceae bacterium | reverse complement strand
GATGCATTTAAGCGCGGTGTGGAGTTTGTTTATCTGCATTTTGAAGCTCCCGATGAATGCGGTCACCGCGGAGAAAGCGAAAACAAGGTTCGCTCTATTGAGATTATCGACAGCCGTGTGCTTACACGTATGCTTGATTATCTTGATAATTGCGGCGATGATTACCGCATACTCATAATGCCTGACCACCCCACCCCGCTTGAAACTAAAACGCATTCCCGCATACCTGTTCCCTTTATGATTTATGACAGCAGAAAAGCTGAAAACGGTGTTGAAACCTTTACCGAGGATACCGCAAAAGCAACCGGCATTTTTGTTGAGCATGGTCCGAGCATTATGCAAATGTTATTGGAGAAATAATGAGAAAAAGAATAAAACTGCGTGACCGTATACTTCCCGATTACACTCGGGGAGAAGAAATTTTCAATATGGTAACACATATTGTTGGCGGAGCTTTCGGTATAGTGGCACTTACAACCTGTGTTGTAAAAGCATTTTTAAACAGCGATGCTTACCAGATAGTAGGTTCATTTATTTACGGCTTTGCTATGATAGTGCTTTATACTATGTCAAGCATCTATCACGGACTTAAACCGCCTATGGCAAAAAAGGTGTTTCAGGTAATAGACCATTGCTCAATATTTATTCTGATTGCCGGCACCTATACACCTATAACACTTACCGTTCTGCGAGAAGGCTCACCCGGTTTAGGTTGGACGATTTTTGGAATTGTCTGGGGTGTTTCAGCTCTCGGCATAACCCTTAACGCAATAGATCTTGAAAAATACGGCATATTCTCAATGATATGCTATTTAGCACTTGGTTGGTGCATAGTTTTCCCCGGAAAATCCGCATTAGACCTTATCCCCTTTGGCGCTTTAGTGTTCCTGATTATCGGCGGTATAGCATATACCGTTGGTGCAATCTTCTATGGAGTAGCCTCCAAAAAGGGCACACGCTATATGCATTCAATCTTCCACATTTTTGTTGTAGCAGGAAGTATATTGCACTATTTTGCAATAATTCTTTATATTTTGGTTTAAACCGATGAATAAGGATTTTCAAAGCAGAAAACAAAACCGTTTAGAGAATTTCAATTACAATCAAAACGGTGCATATTTTGTTACAATATGTATTAAAGAACGAAAGAAGTTATTATCTGATATATCAGTAGGGGACGATGAGGGCATCGTCCCCTACAAATAGAATTGCAAATATTGTTCGTTCTATAAAAGCCCTAACAACAAAAGAAATCGGAAAGCCTATTTTTCAACGCTCATACTATGACCACATTATCCGTAATCAAGATGATTACAATGAAATATGGGAATATATTGAAAATAACCCGAAAAAATGGATATTAACACATAACCCCCAAAGCGATTGATTTCGTTTTGGGGGTTATTTTCTATATTAGTTATTTACTTTCAGCAAGATGATTTTTGAAGTTCAAAATTAAAATCTTGCATTTTTGCTTTATATTTATCAATCATTTCTTTTTTAGATTTAATTTCATTTTCTGTTAAACCGGAACCTACAACACGCCATACATATTTTTGTTGCATTTCAGAATAAACAAAATCATAATACCTGGCTTCGATTAAATGATTATTAAAAATCACAATATTTTCACACAGCCCTAACATATCCTGCGCTGATATTTTTGGCGTTTTAATTTCTATAGAAAATACAGAAAGCTTTATTAAACAATCGGTTTCTTCTATAAAGGTTTTAAGAATTTGCGCGCTGGGACGATAATACTCATCTCTCCATATAGCATTATAATTATATTTCAATAAGCTTAAATTTTCACTATATGAAGCCCTGTAATAATTATAGGCTACCGATTTCTCCCATACATAAAGACAAGTAAGGGTTGATTGCGATATAAATTTCAATGTAAAATCTGTTATATATTCATCGTAATCATCAAACCCTGTTTCAACAAACGCAATTCGGAGCATTTGTACTGCCTGATCATATGTATTTTTAATCTGACTTATAATAAAATCGGTGGGGCGGTTATTTTCAAGTTGCATAAAATAAAAGCTGACAGTATTATTTATTGCGTTTTTAAGTAAATCAATAATTTCTTTACCGTTTTTCTCTTTTTCGTTATCTTTTGAAACACGATAAGCTTTCATAAAACAATTAAAAACCTCTTGTATACGTGATTTATCAGCAGAAGTTTGCATATTAACAGCTATCGCTTTAGTTTTCCATGCATCAAAATTATTTTTATCATTCATTAAAATTTTTTCACAATAGTTTACTGCTTTTGCATAATCCCCCACAGAGCAGGATTTTTTTGCAAGAATCAATAGATTATCAGGTGTTTTCATTACTTTTACCCCAAAAAATAAAAAGTGCGGCTACCGAAGTAACCGCACAAAAAATGCAAACTCCGATAGTCGCCAAACCAATTCAATATAAAGGGCAAAAAACACACCAACACATTGAAGGATTTTGCATTTTTATCAAATTCTTCAGTGTTAGTATGCGCAAAAAGAATAACAATCTCTGCAAAAAACAAAAACTGCCCCTGATTTTATATTCAATTGGTTTGGCAAACATATTTTACCACAAAAAAACATATTTTGCAACTTTAATTTAAAAGTAATAAAATTCTCTGATATATAACAAAGGCTGTCTGACCATTATAGTAAGACAGGCTATTATTTATCCCTCTGCTTCGAGGATATTTGTTGTAATATAATCTACACCGAGGTCTATTAGCTTTCGCGCAGTAGCAGGGTCATCAACCGTCCAGCAATTAAGCTTTATACCGTATTTACGGCATTTTTTAACCAAATCCTCATTAACAGCGGTATGTTTTATATCTAAATCCATTTTATGAAGTTTAAGACGTAAAAACAAACCAAATTTATCCTTTTTTACAAGATACTGAAGAGGTTGCTTAGGGTAACGCATTCTTATAAGGCTTAAATTTTCAAACTGGAACGAAATAAAAATACATTTTTCAAGATAACCAAGGTTATTTATAATCTCACAAACCTCATATATCTGCTTACGCTGAAAGCGGTTTTTAAATTCTATAACAGCAGTCTTACCGCCGATTTTACAGTTATTTATATACTCTTCAAGCGTTGGAATGGTACGCTCATCTTCTCTGCCGAACTTTTCTTTAAGCTTAATGTTGCGAAGCTGTTCAAGTGTAGATGTATCAACCTCTATATTTTCATTCCCCACACGGCGGGTTGTATCATCGTGAATGGTAACATATCTGCCATCTGCAGTTGGATGAATATCTGTTTCGATACCAAAATACGAATGGTTTGCCGCCTCAAGATAAGCTGCATTGGAATTTTCGGTGAAAATCCCGCTTAATCCCCTGTGTGCAATAAAAAGAGTTTTGCCCGCATTTTGAATTTTAATCGTTTCGCTTGCCATAAAAACATCTCCGTATAAACCAAAACCGCCTTAAAAAAGACGGTTTTTGAATTTTATTTAATTTTTAAGTGCTCTTTCAAGCCAGATGAAACCTACTTCAAGCGCATCAAAAAGGGTTGGTTTAACACTTTCCTTTGAAATACGTTCTTTCATAGGAAGATCCACATCACTGTCAAGCAACTGAACCAGAACCTTTTCGGCAATTTCAAGATCACCCGACTTTGTTGTAGAAAGTATTTCAAAACGGGCAATGTACTTCTCGCTCATATCACCGTAATATATCTCATTGCCTTTACGAACAAGCGGTTTGCCCTTATACATTAAAAACTTATTTTCTGCCATTTTAAAAAAACTCCTGTAACTAATTATTTTTCAGGCATTTCACCGTATAAATTATAGCGGAACAATGCCGTTTCATCCTCTTGATTTGTGCAACGAACAGTGGCTTCGCCTATTTCGGTGCTTTTAAGGATGGTTGCTATACCTATCATCTGGCAAAGTCTCGATTTAAGATTTAACACATCGCCATCTTCGGTTTCAAGGTAAACATCACCCTTACAACTATCTACTGCCTTAATAAAATCTTCTAAATTCATATTATGCAGTTGGATTTTGTTGGTATTCATAATACAGCCTCCATTCAAATAATATTACAATCATACCCATAATAAGTATAAACTATACATAATAATATGTCAAGGATGTTTCTTTATCAACATTTTTACGAATTGACATTTTGCCTTTTTTTGTATACAATATATTTGTAGAAATTTGTTTTTTTGGAGGGAATACAAAAATGGAAAACAGTAAAAAAACTATGGACGCAATTATTGCTCTTGCAAAGGGACGCGGTTTTGTTTACCCCGGCAGTGAAATATACGGCGGTCTTGCAAATTCCTGGGACTATGGTCCGTTAGGCGTTGAACTTAAAAACAACATCAAAAAGGCTTGGTGGAAAAAATTCGTTCAGGAAAACCCCTACAACGTAGGTCTTGACAGCGCTATACTTATGAACCCCGTAACTTGGGTAGCTTCCGGTCACCTTGGCGGATTTTCCGACCCGCTTATGGATTGCCGTCAGTGTAAGACAAGACACAGAGCTGATAAGCTTATTGAGGATTATGTTGCTGAAAACGGTCTTTCCGATAACCCTGCAACAATGAGTGACAGCGAAATGTCAGAATATATCCGTGAGCACGGCATCGCCTGCCCCTCTTGCGGTTCTCACGATTTTACCGATATCAGAAAGTTTAATCTTATGTTTAAAACCTTCCAGGGTGTTACAGAGGATAACAGCTCAACTCTTTATCTTCGTCCCGAAACTGCACAAGGTATTTTCGTAAACTTCAATAACATTCAGCGTACAACACGTAAGAAGGTTCCTTTCGGTGTTGGGCAGATTGGTAAGTCTTTCCGTAACGAAATAACTCCCGGAAACTTTATTTTCCGTATCCGTGAGTTTGAGCAGATGGAGCTTGAATTCTTCTGCAAACCGGGAACTGACCTTGAGTGGTTTGAATATTGGCGCGCATTCTGCCGTCAGTGGTTGCTTGACCTCGGTCTTAAAGAGGAAAATCTTCGACTTCGCGACCACGATAAGGATGAGCTTTGCTTCTACTCAAAGGCTACAACCGACTTTGAGTTCCTCTTCCCGTTTGGTTGGGGTGAGCTTTGGGGTGTTGCTGACCGTA
>JAZSKL010000223.1:0-8491 GCA_045534855.1 Acutalibacteraceae bacterium | reverse complement strand
TATTTAAGCTTCATAGTGACGACCTTATTGATTGGGTACAGGCACCCGAGCTTGTTTCGCGCGGTAATGTAACATTTGATTACGGCTATCTTGAAATGAAGGCAAAGCTTCCAAAAGGTAGCGGTGTTTATCCGGGATTTTGGATAACAAGAAATTATAATGCATATCCAAATTCACCTGAAATTGACCTTATGGAGCAGTTTGGTGTAGATGATCAGTTTGCTGCCAATATTCATTTATGGTGGTTTGAGCCTGATTCTACTAACAATTTGGTTTCAAAACACATAAATAAGGGCGACTCTCATTGGTTTGCGCGTAAAATTACATTGCCTGAGGGTGAAAAGCTTAATGATGCATACCATACTTACGGTTGCGAAATCACCGAGGATTATATCAGATTCTACTTTGACGGTATAAAGTTCGGCGAATACAGTATGAATAAAGACCGTATGGATATGTTTACACAGCTCAAGGAAATACGTATCGGTTACAACAAGATAGGTGTTAACAGTTCTGTACCTATGCCTGATGCCACTACCGTTTCGGACTTTGAGGTTGAGTATATTCATATCTACCAAACCAAGGCTCTTGGCGAAATTGCCGATCATTTTTAAAGGAGGATGCAAATGAAAAATTTAATAAATAAATTGAAGTTTACTAAATCGGTTATTTGCTTTATCCTCACTTTAAGCTTGATTATCAGCACTCTCATTATTTCATCTATGGTTTCAGGAGCGCAGACAACGGTTTATACCTTTGATTTCGAAGAGGCATCATCGGGTAAATATAACAGCAGTAGTGCGTGGAGCTATGATAAATCCGCAAACGGCTTTGCAGGTAATAAAACCTCGGTTTTAAAATATGACCCACCGGGACGCAATACATACAACACAACCTTTATAATGCCTGAAGCCGATAACGGAAAATATTTACTTAATTACGACTGCGTATATGAAGTTTCCTTTAAATATTACAGCGAGGGTATCGGCAGTGGTGTAATTGAAGATTTTATGATAAGAGATAACACTTCGCTTTTGGCAGGTGTTGAGCTTGAAATCGATAAAACAAAGGGAACAAACGGCGAATGGAAAAAAGCATCCGTTACGTTTCAACCCAAAACAGACGGTACGTTTTTAAGCTTCGGTTTAAAGGTAAGCGGTCAGTATTCAAAGGTTTGCATTTATTTTGATGATTTCACCGTTACCGCAAAAGAGTTTGAACAAGGCCCTGCGGATGAATCATTCATCAATACAGCAGACGGTGTTATTAACTTTGACGGTGAAAATAAAAGCTTTTCTTCAACCGGTCTTAAATTTGTAAGCGGTGAAAGACGTTATGTTTGCGGAAATTCCACAACTATGCTTAAATTTACCGCCGCCGCTGCAGGTACGGATTACGGAATATCGTTCTATAACGGACTTGAATCTGTAGCGTTAAATGCGAATAAATATTACACCATAAAGTTTAAGTATTACAACCCGTCTAAAAACGGTAAGGTATCATTTACTGTGGGTACAAGTGCTGAAAACAGCGCATGGACCGATTATGTAATAGGCGATATTGTTACCCTTGAAAATGAGACAGACAGTTGGGTTGATGGTCAGACTTCATTTATGATTTCACCTAAAACAGAAAATGCAAACTATTTGTTTATAAGGGTTAAATCCGATGTAGTTGGTAACGAAACTTATTTTGACAATTTCGAGGTTATCCAAGAAAAGGATATGGATGCAGATATTGTAGAAATGGATTTTGAGGATACCAATGCTACCTTAACCTCTGCGGCATGGGATTGGGTTGATTTGTCCAAATCTCCCATTTCCGGCAATAATGGTACGGTACTTAAGTTTGAACCGGGTGAAAAAGCACTTACTTATTATGTTACCAAGCTTTTTAAAGGTAAAAGAACATTGCCGATTGATAACGGTGCAACCTATAGTCTTTCATTTGATTATTATGTAGATGCTTTTGAGGGCGATTTAGGTGAATTTTACATTAAAAATAAATCAGGCGAAAATCTTTTTAAGGCTTTTCTTGATGTAACAAAAGAAAACGGAACAAACGGTGTATGGAAAAAGGCGAATTTTGTGTTTTCTGCGTTAGCAACCGAAGAAGATTATTTACAGATTATGTGTTATACAAAAGCGGATAACACTAAAGTCAAGATTTATTATGATAATTTTAAGCTTGTAAGAATAAATAATCTTATCGCTAACGAAAAAATACTTGAAGCGGAAAATGACTCATTCAATGTTTCGGTTTTGGGCGGAGTAGACGGATTTGACGGTTATGCAGATATTTCTTTGCAGTTCAAATTGAATTTCGAATCTGTTTACGGTAATCAAAAGGTAATTGATATAGCAGGTGAAAAGTATCTTGTATCAGATTACGGTTTGGTTTACCGTCCTGCAATGTTTAATTCGTTAGGCGAGTTGATATATGACCAAGCCGCCATAACTGAAAATCTTATTTCTTTAGGTTATCATACAGAAACTGTTAATTCAGGTAACGGTATATTGCAGTTTGTTTCAAAAATCATCAATATCAGAAGTCTTTATAAAGAAATGGATATTGATGCAAGACCCTTTATAGTAATTTCTCCCGTAAACGGTACAGGAACAGTTTATGCTTACGGTAAGTCGGTTAGTGTAAATGTTTTGGATGTTGCCGAAAATTCACAGGATAGCGCTGTGAAGCAATTTATATCTTAATACGCAGGGTGCGTATTTTAATAAAAAAATATAAAAAGGAGCGAACACTATGAAAAATTTCAAAAAACTTTTGGCACTACTTTGTTCTTTGGCAATTTTGGTTACAAGCCTTTCGACAGGGTTTGTATTTGCTGTTGAAACCGATGAGGTTACAAAGGTTGATTATTCTTCAATCACTTTTGATACCGAAAACGGTACAACAGGTAATTTGAGCAGCAGTAAGTGGTCTTTCTACGATGCATCGGAAGCACCGGTAGGAGATAACGCCACAAAAATGTTAAAGGTTAAAACCGATGCAACCGGTAATCTTGCTGCTTGGCTTTTGGCAGATGGTAATTACGTTGCAATTGAAAGCGGAAAAACCTATGTGCTTAATTTCGAGTACTATGTTGATGCAGGCGTTGATCTTACGGGTATAACTATAAGAGACAGCAGCGCAATCAAAACCGATAAGAGCGATAGCTCCGGTCTTATTACTGCAAAAACCTTAGGTCTTACCACAGACGGTACAGCAGGTGCTTGGAAGCGTATGAAGCTGTTTTTCACTGCAGATGAGGATGCAAACCTTAAAGTAGGTATTACTCCTAAAAATGCAACAGGTAATGTATTTGCTTATTTCGATAACTTCTCTTTAGTTGAAGTACCTGCAGAAAAAGAAAACGATTATTCCGAAATCAATTTCGATACCGTTAAGGGTACAGAAGGTGATTTAAGCAGTTCTATGTGGGAATTCTACGATGCTTATGAAAACGGTATTGCCGGAAACTACTCCAGAATGTTAAGAATTAACGGTAATCATAAAGGTAATAAAACCGCTATCATCAGATACGGCGAATCTTCTATTCCTTTAACCGCAGGCAAAACCTACCGTTTGGATTTCTATTATTATGCTGATGCTGGTGTAGATTTTAAGCAGGCAACCGTACGTAATCAGTCCGGAAATATTCAAATTGTAAAATTAGCAATTGATGCATCAAACGGCACAAGCGGCCAATGGTTACATCAAACCGTTAAATTTACCGCTCCCGAGGGTTCTGAATATTTGTTAATGGGCATTGAAACCAACAGCGCTGTAGCAAATACCTTCTTCTATATTGATGATATTTCTTTGGTTGAATTGCCAGCAGAAAAGGTTGATGATTATTCCGATATTAACTTTGATACCGCAAATGTAGTTAACGGTAACACCAGCAGTTCTTATGTAACATTACACGATGCATACGAGAATCCTATCGCAGGCAATAACTCCAGAATGTTAAAATATTATGCTTATGGTACTGCAAATGCCTCCTTTAATATCACCTATGGTGATGCACTTGTAACTCTTATACCCGACGAAAGATACCGTCTTGATTTTGATTTTTACGCTGAAGCAGGTAATGATTTTGCAAAAGCTCAGGTTAGAGATCAATCAAATTGTTTGGTAGATAATATACAACTTCCTATTGACGAAAATGGTACTAATGGTAAATGGGAAAGATTTTCTGTTTTCTTTACAGCAAGTATGTCATCCACTTCTTTGAAGATGGCTATTCAATCTAATACAATTACAAACAAAAATATCTATATCGACAACATTTCTCTTACTCCCTTCAACCCTGAAGATGCAATCACATTTGAGGGCAAGAAAAACGGTGCAGCTGTTGATAGCTCTACATCTTATTGGAGATATGATACCGCAACTGTTGCAGGTAACAATACAACCAAGTTAGTATATTCACATACCGGTTGGGCTTCCGGTTCTGTTTATGATGATTTCGGCGATGCGATTGCTGTTGAAAAGGGCTACTATTATATAATTAAGTTTGATTATTATATGGATGCATACAATGGCACATTGGGCGCTATATATAACAACGATATAGGTTATAAATGTAATCTCGATGTTACATCTGAAAACGGTACAGACGGTGAATGGAAGACTACAAGCTCTATATTCAAAGCAACCGGATCAACCGAGAAATTTAAGTTTTCTGTAAATCCCACAAACGCTTCCAACATTAAGCTTTATATTGATAATGTTTCGATTGTTATGCTTTATGATTGCTCTGTTGAGGCACCTGAAATTGCAAGTACAACACCGTCTAACATTACTCTTAATGCCGTTGAGGGTTATGAGTACAGCGTTGACGGTACACACTTCAGCGCAAGCGGTGTATTCAATAACCTTAATTCTGAAACAGGTATTTATCCTGTTTACTGCAGAGAAATTTTAACCGATAACGGTTATCCCTCTGCTCCAACAGAAGCAGTTTATGTTAAACTTCCTTACGCAGGCGATATAGATAATAATAACAGCCTTGATGCTAATGATACACTTGAAATCCGCAAGCGTATTTTGGGATTTGAAGCAATAGCTGCTGATGATTTCTATGATGCTAACCGCGATAAGAAAGTAAACGTTAAAGACCTTGTTAATATTAAAGTTAAGATTGCTAATAATATCGAGTTGGTTGACGAAACCGTAGTTGTAAGAGATGGCAATACTTATACACTTGCTTGGAATGATGATTTTATCGGCACATATATTGACCGCAATAAGTGGGCTGACAGACAGTCTCAAGCTTCAAGCGAATTACAGGTATTTGAAAACGATGCCGACAATCTCTTTATAGATAAAGATGTTGAGGGTAACTCCTGCCTTGTATTGCAGGCTGTAAAGACAACCGATTCAGAGGGCAAGACTGTTTATACAAGCGGCGGTGTTGATACATACGGCAAGTTCGATTTTAAAACCGGATATGTTGAAATGCGTGCAAAACTTCCTGCAGGTGCAGGTGTATGGCCCGGCTTCTGGTTCGGCGGTACATCTAACCGTGACGGTGAAACAGATTGGCCTGAAAATGGCGAAATAGATGTATTTGAATTCTACGGCTATAAACCTGATACTGTATATCATAATTTCCATTATGCAACCTATGATGAAGAAGGTAATGTTGTTGCAAACAAGATTAGAAATCAAGAGGGTGAATACTGCACTTCTATTGAGGGTGACTTCACCGATGATTTCCATACTTTCGGCTGTGAATGGACAGAGGAATATGTTGCTTACTATGTTGACGGCATTTTGAGCTGTAAATACGAAAAGGATGCAACAGTATTCGAAGAGATAAACAATGAGGATATGTATCTGCTTGTTACACTTGCTATAGGCGGCAGTGACAGTGCAATAGCTGATTTGGAAAATACCGAATTCCCGGTACAAATGGCTATTGATTATGTAAGATATTACAAATAAGTTTTTCAAGGAGCGAATAATGCTAATCAACGGTATGCGGTGGTATGATACCGATAATAACGAAATTCATGCACATGGCGGCTGTATGCTTGAATATGGTGAATATTGTTATTGGTATGGTGAAAACAGAACCGATAATAATTTTGTATCCTGTTATCGTACAAAGGATTTTAAAACCTGGGAGTTTTGCAACCATATCTTAACATCCGAAAGCTTTACACAGAAGATTAACGAAAGAAACGATCTTTCTCTTAAAAGAAAGGAAGAAGATTTCGATCCTGCCGTTCCAAAGCTTGGACTTTTAAGATATGATAATCAAAAAAATATTATTGCAAATATCGAAAGACCTAAGGTTGTATATAATCCTAAAACCGGTAAATTCGTTATGTGGATGCATTACGAAAACGGGCACGATTATGATGATGCACGCTGTGCAGTAGCGACCTGTGATACACCGGACGGTGATTTTGTGTATCACGGTTCATTCAGACCTATGGGTAATGAATCGAGAGATTGTACGCTGTACGAATTTAAAGATAAAATGTATTTTGTAGCTGCAAGCAATGCAAATCTTGATTTGATAGCCTATGAGCTTACAGAGGATTATTTGGATATTACTGATAACAAATATGTGATATTCCCCGGTAAAAAGCGAGAAGCGCCCGCATTCTTCACTAAGAATGGTGAGGTTTTTCTTCTCACTTCTGGTTGTACCGGATGGAGACCTAATCAATGTATGTTTTCAAAATCCTCTAATCTCTCGGAATGGCAGGAATTACAAAATATAGGCGACTCTGTGACCTATCACAGCCAACCGGCATTTGTATTTCACTGCAAAAAAACAAATAAATATTATTATATCGGCGATCGTTGGGGTAACAGCAGTGCGGAATATTTTACTTCCACCTATGTTGTATTTGAAATATCTTTTGATAATGAAAATATTCCCCAACTTGTATATTGCGAGAATGCAAAATTAGCTGAATAAAAATCCAATAAAAGTCAAGCAGAGGGCTTCTGCTTGACTTTTTGGTAAATTTAACAATCATACAAAGTTTTAAAACAAAATGGTGATTTAGATGAAAAGAATGGTTGGAATATCTCTTGGTAATCTGCAAAGCAAATTCGGTGATGAAGAGGCTTTAAGAATTGCAAAGTCTATAGGTGCGGATGCGGTTGACTTTAATGTACACGGTCACGATTACAGAAAAGCTTCATCGCTTTTCTCTAAAAGTGATGAAGAAATATACGAATACTATGATAATCTTCGCAAAGTGGCTGATGAGTTAGGTCTTGTTATCAGCCAGACACACGGAAGAATTTCGGGTTTTAAAAATATTGCATCGGAGGATGATGCTTTAGTTTCAAATATGCGTCTTGATTGCCTTGCAACAAGCGCTCTTAATTCTCCTTACTGTGTTGTTCATTCTTCTACTACTATACATTTAGGGCCCGATGCACCTGCCGAGCTTATGCATAGTGTAAATCTTGATATGTTTAAAAGATTTATTCCTTTTGCTAAAAAGTACGGTATAAAAATTGCAAGCGAAACATTCGGTGATGCTTCAAATTTTAATTGCTGTGATTTCTTCGGTAATATTGATGAATTTGTAAAATCGTATAATGATGTTTGCGCAATTGATGATAACAAAGAATATATGGCAATATGTATGGATACCGGTCATTCAAACAAGGCTATGCGATTTAATAATCCAACACCTGCTGATGTTATCAGAAGACTTGGAAACGATATAAAGGTTTTGCATCTTAATGATAACGATACCTTGACAGACCAACATAAAATACCGCTAACAGGCTGTATTGATTGGAATGATGTTTTTGATGCTTTGGATGAAATAGGGTATGACGGTGTATATAATATGGAGCTTAATCTGCGTGTTATCGGCGGAAAAAATCTCGAGGTTGAAACGGCAGATTACGCGATTAAGGTAATGAAGAATTTACTTAAAAACCGTTATGGCGAATAATGGAGTAATTATGGATATAGAAAGAAATATAGAAGAATTACTTTCGCGGATGACCTTGCGTGAAAAGATTGGTCAGCTCAATCAGATAAAAGCTCCCTTGACCGAAAACGAAGAGGTTTTTGAGCAGATAAGACGGGGCGAAATAGGCTCGTTTATAATGGCTACCACTGCTCATGCGGGTAACGATAACACATCAAGTGTTGAAAATTCGCTTGTTAATAAAATGCAAAAAATCGCTGTTGAAGAAAGTAGGCTTCATATACCGATAATTTACGGAAGAGATGTTATACACGGTCATAGAACGGTTTATCCTGTTCCTTTGGCTGCTGCCGCAAGCTTTAATACTGAGCTTATAGAGAAATGTTATCGCAACATTGCAGTCGAAGCCTCTGCAGACGGTGTTCATTGGACGTTTTCGCCTATGCTTGATTTGTCGCGTGATCCGCGCTGGGGAAGAATTATTGAGTCTCCGGGTGAAGACCCTTATGTAGGTTCAAAATTTGCCGAGGCATGCGTAAAAGGGTTTCAGGGTGATGATTTAAAAAATAAAGAAA
>JAZSKL010000190.1:0-1762 GCA_045534855.1 Acutalibacteraceae bacterium | reverse complement strand
GCCATAGCTTTCATAACGGTATTTGGAATATCGTGAAGCTTGAGGTCAAGGAAAATCTTATGTCCTCTTGCCTTTATTTGACGAACGATTTCAGGGCCTTCCGCATAGAAAAGCTCCATACCAATTTTTACAAACGGCTTTCTGCCGGTAAACTTATCAAGAAAATTAAATGTTTCCTCAGCGCTTGAAAAATCACAAGCAATAATTACGTCCTTACCCATTATTTAACTCCTCCTATAATATCTTTTAAGTTATTTATACCGTATTTTTCCATAACACGGGGTAAATCGTTTATTATATCACGCGAAGCATACGGATTTATTAGATTTGCCGCACCTACCTCAACTGCGGTAGCACCTGCAAGCATAAGCTCAATAACATCCTCCGCACGGCTTACACCGCCCATTCCGATAACCGGAATATTAACGGCATTTGCAACCTGATAAACCATACGGACAGCCACAGGGAAAATTGCAGGACCTGAAAAACCGCCCATTTTATTTGCAATTACCGGTTTTTTTGTTTTAAGGTCAATACGCATACCGAGCAAGGTATTTATAAGGCTTATACCGTCTGCCCCTGCTTCCTCGCAAGCCTTTGCTATTGAAACGATATCAGTAACATTTGGCGAAAGCTTTATAATTACCGGCTTAGTTGTAACCTTTTTAACCGCTCTTGTAACCTCTGCCGCGGCTTCGGGAGAAGTACCAAAGCTCATTCCGCCGCCGTGAACATTAGGACAGCTTACATTCACTTCAAGCCAACCAACCTGCTCGCATTTATCAAGCCTTTCGCAGGTATAAGCATAATCCTCAATTGCAAAACCGCTTACATTCGCCATAACAGGCTTATTAAAACATTTTTTAAGCTTGGGAAGCTCCTCGCCGATAACCTTTTCAACACCCGGATTTTGCAAACCTACGGCGTTTATCATACCGTCATTACACTCTGCAATTCGAGGAGTAGGATTACCGAAACGAGGGTCTTTTGTAGTTCCTTTGAAAGAAAAAGTACCTAAAACATTTATATCATAAAGCTCTGCAAACTCATAACCGAAGCCAAATGTTCCGCTGGCGGGGATAATTGGGTTATCAAGCTCTATTCCGCATAAATTAACACTTAACGCTCCCATAAAATCTCCTCCTTTTTAAGAACGGGACCCTCTTTGCAGATACGCTTATATCCTGTAACTGTTTTACAAGAGCAGCCCATACAAGCGCCGAAGCCACAGCCCATACGCTCCTCAAAGCTGAACTGACCGCTTGTTTTCGAAGCCGAATAAACAGCCTTTAACATCGGCTCGGGTCCGCAGGTATAAATATAGCTGTAATCGATGCTTTCCATAGCGTTGGTAACAAAGCCTTTTATACCCTGACTTCCGTCAACGGTAGTAACATAAACATCTGCGCCCAAAGCCTTAAATTCATCATAATAAAATACTTCTTCCGCCTTATTGAAGCCCAAAATAACAGATACCTTTTTACCCTCGGCAATAAGCTTTTTGGCAGCCAGATACAGCGGAGGAACACCTACACCGCCGCCTATAAGAAGCGGATTTTCACCCGAAGCCGAAAGGTCATATCCGTTACCAAGCTCGGTAAGAACATCAAGAGTGCCCTCTTTCATTAGGGACATAACCTCTGTTCCCCTGCCTACAACCTTATAAACAAGGGTAAGTACACCATCCTCACAGTGACTGTAGGGGGGAGCAGGAACGGGATGTAGCTTCGCTGCGAGAATATTAACAAACTGACCGCATTTA
>JAZSKL010000025.1:0-8955 GCA_045534855.1 Acutalibacteraceae bacterium | reverse complement strand
AACATTCTGCCATTCCGTTATAGTCGGCTTTTTCTCCTGATAATGGGTACAGCCCAACCGAAATTTTGCCCTTATACGGCTCAGATAACTGCTTAATTAAGCCGTCAGTAACCGAAGCGCCGTAAAAATAATCGTAATCGGTAAAGTAAAATGTTGAAGAAACGGTTGAATAAAGCTTTATTTTATAGCCCGACAAGGTATTTATACCTATTGCACCCGCGGTATCCTCGGCAATACAAAATACTGCCGAATCGCCTTCCTTTATGCCATAGCATCTAAATCCGTTAGCTTCATTGGCATTACTGCTTGACTCCAAAGACATTGATGCAATATTGGCATTGTATCCCGACTGCTTTCTTACGGCATCGGCATTAACCTTTGTATCAACAATTCCACCTATTCCGGTAGGAAGAAATACATAGGAATCATCATTTTCAATACTTGTACGGCACATCATAGGCGCAGGTGTTGCCGCAATAAGCTGATAACGCTTTCCGCCCTGACAAATTTCACTGCCGTCTATAGACATAAGAAGTGAATCTTCCCTTAAGGTATAACATACCGGAACAGAAATTAAAATATCATCAAAATAATAAGTGATTTTTATTCCGTTTTTAATTTTTTCGGAAGCTATACGCTTTGCGCTGTCGCTGTAATACTGTTCCTCTCGCCTTACAAAAGTGTCCTGCACTCTTATATCCAAAGAGGTTTTTTCGGTATCATCGGCATTACTGTCGTCAGGCACTGTTGACCAAATCTTTCCCGTATCCTTACAAGCAAGAGAAATATTGGTTGTTTCTTTTTCCCAAGAAAGAATAAAAGCATCATTTTCTGCCACTATATCTGACTCTAAAACAGAAATCTTTGATTTCAAATCATAAGATTTTATCCAGTCTGCTTTTCGGCAACCCGAAAAAAGCACAACCGGGATTATTAAAACTAATATTAAACAAACAAATCTTTTCATCCCTATGCTCCTTTCGAGTTGATTTAACGGTAGAATAATTCAACAAAAATAGATTTCACAAATTCTGCTATCTGTTGCCATAAAACTCCTACCAAAAATAATATAAATACTATCAAAAGCATAAAGAGTACGCTTACGAAAGCAGTGGTAAGAAATTTAAAGAAATCATATTCGTGTACTGACATAATGGCAATTATAAGCAAGAAGAATGTAAATATTAAAACGGCTATGCCTATACCGTTTAATATAGAAAGTCCTGTTATAGTTAAAACATGAGTAAGAGGAACACGTATAAGCAGGAAAACTATATAAGGTATCAACGCGTATGTAGTAGCTACAAGCACATCCTTAAATGTACCCTTACCGTCTGTCAAGCAGGCAACTAACCAGTTGGAAACAACCCAAAGCAATACTAAACCAATAGTACCTAAAATGGTATAAAGCATATTGTATGTACTTGGTGAGCTTGTCATAAACAAGAAGCCTGATGCAGTCTTTTCGAGCATTGTTGCCAAATAAAACAGTAACAACAATACAACCGCTATTTTAGCAGAGCCTAATTTTTTATATTTAATATCCTCAAATGATTGGAAAGGATGTATTATAGATTTTAAGGCTATGCTTACCTTTTGATTTTTAATAATCACTATATGCTTTTTCTTAACAACAACTAAAAATGTTATTAAACCGCCTAAAATCAAAATACAAGACGGAAAAAGAATTATAAAGTTATCGTTGATTTTTTGGGAAAGCACCTTTCCCCACGCCATATCATATACCGTATAATCCAAACCTTTTTCGGCATATTCAAGCGCTGCTTCATAGTCTTCCTCAACCAAAGCTGCCATTGAAAAACCTCTGTATGCAAGCTGGCAGTTTCTGTTATAAGAAAGAACCTTTTGCCAAAGCGCTTTTGAATCCTCATAATCACCCAAAACATACGCTTTTTGCGCTTCCTTTAAAGCTCTGCCGTAATCAGTAAGCTCAAAAACGGTAACGGCGCAGTTATCATAGTCAGCAACAAGAACTGCATCGTTATGCACAGAAAGCGATACGGCTTTGCTGAAAATACCCTTTTGTGTTGAGTTTGAGGCACCGCCGCCGAAGCCGCACAGCATATTACATTCGCTGTCGTAAACATAAATTAAACCGTATGCCTGATCCAAAGCATAAATAAAATTATCCTTATCTGTATCTACGGCTACTATGTTTTGTATTACCGTGCTTCCGCTCTTCTTTACAACCTCATTTTCAAGGAAATTAAGTGTTGCGGAGGATTCCGATGAACCGTCAGTAGCGCGTTTATAAAGAATATCTGCGCCTCCCGGAGACAGCTTACGAATCTGACCCACACCGTTTTCTTCAAGCTCTGTTTTACCGGTACAGGTAAGAATATAACCGTCACTATCCAATGCTAAATCAACAAATGAATACGGAAGTGCTTTAGCCGAAAATGCTTTTTTCTCATCGGTCTGAGTTAATTTATCCCAAAGAAACGAAAGAGTATCAAGCGCAGATGTATTTATGTTGTTAGCACCGTAAAATCCCAAAAACTCATCTTCGGGAGAATAAGTAAGCGCACCGTAATAACAACCTAAACTAACGATATATTTATATCCCTTTTCATCTATTGCAATTCTGTAGGGCTGATATAAGAAATCATCAGGCAATAATTCAGATGACGGAGATTCCATAGTATCTTTAACTATACCGGTTTCATCCGTTATCAGTATACGACCGTTGTTGGTATCACATATATAAATATCACCATTTAAGTCTGCATAAACACCCTGTGCGCCATCAAAAAAGACATCGCCGAAATCATCCTTTACGGTAATAACGGATTTTAATGAATAATCAGGGTTTAAAACAACAACCTGCGAACGCTCACTCACAAGTAAATATATATATCCATCTTTATCTGCATACAGGTCATTAAGTCCCGTGAATGACTTATCAAGACCCAAAGAGCTTGCATTTATCACCTTGGTTGACCTATACATTTCCTTTGACATTACAGAAACCTGCATTCCGCCTTGAGTGTCAATATGAGTAAAAGAATCAGTAGGCTCTGCAGAGACGGAAATAGATAGTCCCATTGCAAAAACCAATATTAAACATATAATCGAGAACAATCTTTTCAAAAAAATCTCCGTCCTTTTAACCATTTAATCCGTCACTCCTTAATACCGGATGTGCTCATTGTTTCCATAACATTACTTTGTGAAATTAAAAATACCAAAATCGGCGGTATCATTAGCAATACTGTAACTGCCATTGCACTGCCGGAACGGGCTATACCACCCGCAGAAATAGAGTTCATTACCTGCGGTAATGTTTTTAATTCCTCACTGAAGATAGTACCCTGCGGAACAATTGTCCACATTTCTTGAAAGGACAAAAGAAACATCGTCATCCAAGCAGGCTTTAATATAGGCATTATTATGCTTGTATACATTTTTGCTACGTTTGCGCCGTCAATCCTTGCGGCTTCCATTAAGGCATCAGGCACAGAAACATCCATAAACTGTTTCATCAAAAAGCAACCCGTTGCCGATGGAATAGCAGGTAATATATACACCCAATAAGTATCTATAATATTTAGCTTTGTGTAAATAAAATATCTTGGAATAGCCAAAGTAACTGCATTATACAACAGCATTATTTGAACTACCCAAAACAGAGCTTTTCTGCCCTTTACCTTTGATTTAGAAAAACCGAAAGCAGCCAAGGAAGCGGCTACTATATGGAATACCGTTCCCGCAATTGCCACAAACAAACTGTTGAAGAAATATCTTGAAACAGGAACTTGAATTTTTCCAAGCAACGAAGGTAATGCCAAATAGTTAACCAAAGTAGGTCTTTTTACAAAAAATTGCGGTGGAAAAATCAATAACTCATCGAGTGGCTTAAAGGAAGTTATTATACAGTATACCAAAGGTAATATTGTGAATGCTCCTGCCAAAAACAGCATTGAAAAATAAAATATATTTCCTGCAGTAGATCTTGTATAGCGCCGATACTGAGGAGTTGATTTTTTAGTAAACATAAACTTCCCCCCTATCAGTTATCGCTCTTGCCTACAAGATTCAAAAGAGCACCTATGCCAAAACGGAATGCCAACACCATAAAGAATAGGAATATAGACAACGCCGAGGCATAGCCCATTTTATAACGGGTGGTTCCTATATCGGAAATATAAGATACCAATGTATCAACCGAGTTGTTAACACTTGGATAGCCCGCAAGTGTTGTAATAACCGAGCTTACCGAAAATACGGCTTGAATTTGCATAACCGAGCTGAAAAGAAGAATACTCTTCATTGACGGCAAGGTTACATACCATAATTCGTGCCAACGTGTTCTGACACCGTCAATAGCCGCAGCTTCATAAAGCTCAGCGCTTACATTTTGCAAGCCGGCAATATTCGCAAGGAATGATACACCCATACTCATCCACAACTGCACAATAATAATTATTGTCATATTGTATGTTGTGTTTTGGAACCAGTTAATAGGCTCTGTTGTGAAGCCGAAGCTCATAAGTATGTTATTTAAGTATCCGTATGAGTCACCCGAAAATAGAATTTGCCATATAAAATATGCGTTACCTACCAATGCGGGTGCATAAAAAATGAAGGTTAAAAACACACGTACTGCTTTTGGGAATTCATTTATCATCCATGCAAGCATAAACGAAAGCAAGAAGCTTACAGGGCCTGCAATAATAGAGAAACGCAAAGTATTTCCCAAAACCTTCATAAAAATATTATCGCCTGAAAACATACGTGAATAATTTTCAAATCCAACAAATAACGGAGTTGACACCATATCATAGTCAAAAAAGCTGAGTGTCATAGAAGCCAAAACAGGCAAAATATTAAACAAAAAGAAGAAAATAAGAAAAGGAGCCATTATACAATAAAAAGAAATGTCTTCAACATTAAATTTTCTCCGCTTTAATACAGCGTTATCTTTTTTCATATTATGACCTCCTTATCTGTTTTCATATTGCTTCCATTTACGCGCAATTTCCTCATCTGCTTCTTCTGCAAAGGTTAAAAGCGTTTGTTTTGCGTTTTGATTATTTTCAACAACATTCCAAAACGCCTGATACACTGAACGTGAAACGTAATAACTACCGGGATATTCGGGTATTTCCACAGCCTGATTCATTGCTGTTACTATTACGTCCTTCATTTTAGGATCCCATTCCAAAGCCTTAAACGCCTCAACGTTTGATACGGTTATACGGCCGGTCGGACCCAAAATAGACTCTACCTCACTTGAATATTCAAGCTGGGTATCCTTTTCAACCCACCAACGAAGGAATTTCCAAGCCTTTTCCGGATCGGTAGTAGGCAAATCAAGAATTGCACAAGCAGTACCGCCACCGGTAGTTGCATGGTTGATATTTCCGTTTTCATCTTTGGTACCTGGCACAAGTGCAACATTCCAAAGACCGTCAATTTCGGGAGCTGCTGCTTTAAGGGTCGTATAAAGTGAATATGTATTTATTCCTATTGGACAAGTACCTGTTCTGAATCTGTTATAAAAGTCCATTGTACGGGGTAGCTTGAGCTTAGTATAAAGATCAGTCCACTCTCTAAACGACATAATTACTTCTGAATCGCTTAATTTTGTTGCTCTGCCGTCTTCTTCATAAATTTCCAAGCCTTGTTGCATAAGCAATGTCGGGAAAAGGTTTATACTGCCTATACCGATATTTGCCTGTGCTGTACTTGTTGCTGTATTGTTAGGCAACCAAGCGGTAAGGTTATTACGGGTTAAAAGCTTAACAACTTCTTCAAACTCATCCCAGGTTTCGGGTACTGTAAGACCCATTTCCTCAAAAATATCGGTTCTGTAGAACATCAGATAGAAGGATTGAGTATCAGGCAAAGCGTAAAGCCCGTCTTTATAATAATACGGAAGCTCTGCACCCTCTTGGAAGTTCTTTAATACATCATCGCAATCAGGGAATTTTTTCAGGTCGTACAGCATTCCTCGCATTGCAAGGTTTACAGGCTCTGAACGGGATTGCTGTAAAAGCACGTCAGGACCTTTGCCTGACAGCACCGCCTGAACAACCGAAGCATTTACAATTTGAACATCAACAGGGAATTCTTCTCTTTTAGAGAAATCGCTTTTAATCAAAGAGTTTAAAACCTGAGCTTGATCGCGTCCCCAGTTAACCCAAATAGTGGTGCCTTCGTTACCGTCACCCGAACCGGAAATATTATTATACTCCTGAGTGAATGAAAGGAAGAATTTTTTAACTGAAAACCAAATGCTTTCAAAAAATCCTACTTCTTCAAACGGAGCTTCAGTTTTCGGTGCGGTAAAAGATATTCTATCTATATCCAAAGGCATATCGGTCATTTCATAAAGGATAGATGCCAATGAGGTATATTTAGAATAATATTCATCCTTATAACGATGCGAAGTATAACGGTTTTGGAGCATCAATTTTGTGATTTGCTCCATATTGTTGATAATGGAAATATAAGAACCGCTTTTTTCGCCCGTTATTTCCTGCAATCTTTTGCTTGAAGTATGTAAATTTTCGGTAATATCTTTTAATTTCTGCTCCATATCGGGGATTTGAGCAAATAAGTCATAATCGCGGTATACATCAACCGTTTCACCGGTTATCATAGTCATTTTTACATACAAATCGCTAAGCTCGGCAACAGCCTGCTTTAATAAATCTCTAACCTCGGTTATTTCTCCTGCTGTAACCTCAAGAGATATTGTATGCTTACCCTCGGGTATGTAAATTAAATAATCCTTACCGTTATTATCCTCAAAAAATGACTGTTGCCACGAATAAGAATATTTAAAGCCTATTGCTTCTGCCTCTTTAAACGGGGATACACCGTCAATTTTTAAGCTTCTGTAAACCTTTGCGCCCAAAAGCGTACTTTGGCGGAAAGAAAATCCTAACTTGTAGTAACCCGCTTTCATATGCGGAGTTTCCCATGTTAAGGTTTGTCCTGATGTCTTCCAGTTACTACCGCCGATATAGTTTACCAAAATTTTATATGTATCATTCGGTGAAATGTCTAATGTAGAGTTATCGGATAAGCCTGCAAGCGACTTGCCTGTTTTTATAACGGCATCCTCACCCTGAATAATAATATCCTTGCCTTTATAATATTCCTTTTTACTTTTGGGAGCAACATATTTAGGGGTCTCAACCGCCGAACAAAACTTAACATTTTCTATTTCAAATGAGCCTTCGCCTTGAAGCAGAGTTATAGTATGAGTTCCCTGCGTTAAAGCAAACAAATACTCTTCATTTGTCCACCTTGTTATATCTGAAAGAACATCAAAATAGAAATCATTATATTCAACCTGCTTTGGTGCAAATTCATTGCCCATACCGTCAACACGGTTTCCGCCCTCTTGATTGGTATAAATGCGGAAAAGATTGAATTTTTGAGCATCGGCAAACGGGTACTCCCCATCAATTTTCATACCGAATACCAAATCGCTTGTCTGCCCATCACAGGCTTTGTATGACAGACCGAATTTGTAAAAACCATCGGTTGGAATTTCTACTTGAAATGTTATTTCATCGTTTTCCATAATTTTTCCGATTTCAACCTCAATATCTTGAGAGGCTAACGGAAAATCAAAAGACTGATAATAAGCATTGTAATCGGTATTGATATTTGGGGTATTTGCTTCAACCGATTCCAAGTCAGACGTATCCGCAGTATCTACAACCTCTGCCGAAGCTAAAATACCAACCGACAAAGTTAATATAACAACAGAAATAACACCGGCTAAAAATCTTTTTAAAAACCTTGTCATTTTATTATCACCTTCTAAATAATAAATGTGGTATATTTTAACCTATTTCAGGAACCCAAACGATTTCTTTAGGATTGGAATCAAAATGCTTTGCGGCTTTGGTTAAACCAACAATATCCTCTGCAAAAATAGGATCTACCTGATAATAGGACATACACCTTTTATCCGGCATCGGCGCTTGATAAAAAGAATTACCGCTTGCCGAAATACCCGGATGAGGATTAGGATGTATATAATCCCTTTCGGGGTCGTGCCACCACCAAAAAACAATACTTGCCCTTGAGCAATCGAAAATATTGTTTGTAAACGCAAAATTATATGTATGTTCAATATAACCAAACTGCCTGCTTCTGATATGAGAATTCATCCATTTATCAGGTCTTTGTTCATAAGACCAAACATAACCTGAAAATCTGAAAATATTTTCATTGACACTTATATCGCGAATTTCGCTGTATATTCCGTCTCTTTCAATGGTAGTTGTGAAAAACTCAAAGCCGTAATAGCAAAACTCAATCAAATTCCCTTGAATTGTAATATTTTCATAATATGTTTCTTTGTTTGCGCTGGTCCAGCTTTGGAAGGTGATACCGGCATCATAGCACTGATAAACCCAGTTATTTTCAACAACTGCATCCTTTGTGCCTAACTGCATTTCAATACCGTTTCCGAATCGTACTTCCTTAAATTGGCAAGAACCGCCTATAAAGCCGACCTCGCAGTTAGTAATTTTAATATTTTCCTGTGAATCGGTAACAACTATACCGTGCGATTCTGTATATTTAACGCATAAATTAACTGCGATTGAATTCGAATGTAAATATAATATGTCGCCTCTTTGACCGATTTCTAAACTGTTAAAATCCTTTTCAATGTCGCCGTCATAATAAAAATAAAGTGTTTCTTCATCATAATCGTAATAGAAATCATAATTTTCCATTACGTCTTCAAATTTCCATTTTTTAACGCCCAATGCGTATGCTTCATCAAAAACCATTATGCCGACATTACCGCCGCACAACTTCTTTTTCCAAATTTTTTCAGAATGCTTTTCCCAAAGTGAATTATCGGCATAATTGCAAGATGAACCGTAAAGTTTTGGTTTTTCTCCCTCGCCGTATGCCCCCAAAATAACGCCCTCGGGAACCCTTATAGCATTACAGCCTACA
>JAZSKL010000029.1:0-4980 GCA_045534855.1 Acutalibacteraceae bacterium | reverse complement strand
CTCTCCTTGAGTTCTCCGGCTCTTGCGCAGGCTGTGCTGAAACTGCTTATGCTCGTCTCGTAACACAGCTCTTCGGTGATAGAATGTATATCTCCAACGCAACAGGCTGTTCTTCTATCTGGGGTGGTCCTGCTGCTACATCTCCGTACACCACAAATGCTGAAGGTCACGGTCCTGCTTGGGCTAACTCCTTGTTTGAGGATAACGCAGAGCACGGCTTTGGTATGTACCTCGGTCAGAAGGCTCTTCGTGACGGTCTTGCTGCAAAGGTTAAGGAAATGGCTGATAGCGATAAGGCTTCTGCTGAATTCAAGGCTGCTGCCGATGCTTACTTTGCTACCTATGAAGATACTGTAAAGAACACAGATGCTACTGCTGCTCTTGTTGCTGAAATCGAAAAGGCTGCTGCACAGGGTTGCCCCACAGCTCCTTCTATTCTCGAGAATAAGGAATACCTCTCCAAGAAGTCTATCTGGATCTTCGGTGGTGACGGTTGGGCTTACGATATCGGCTTCGGCGGTGTTGACCACGTTCTTGCTGCAGGTGAAAACGTAAACATTATGGTATTTGATACCGAGGTTTACTCCAACACAGGCGGTCAGGCTTCCAAGGCTTCCAACATCGGTCAGGTTGCACAGTTCGCAGCTGCAGGTAAGGCTATCTCCAAGAAGAGCCTTGCTGAAATCGCAATGTCTTACGGCTATGTATACGTAGCACAGGTTGCTATGGGCGCTGATATGAACCAGACCCTCAAGGCTATTAAGGAAGCTGAAGCTTATAACGGTCCTTCAATCGTTATCTGCTACTCACCTTGCGAAATGCACTCTATTAAGGGTGGTATGGTTAACTGCCAGAACGAAATGAAGAAGGCTGTTGCTTGCGGCTACTGGGATATGTTCCGTTACAATCCTGCACTCAAGGCAGAAGGCAAGAATCCGTTCAGCCTTGACAGCAAGCCCGCAACTGCTGATTATAAGGAGTTCATCTTGGGCGAAGCTCGTTACTCCTCACTCACACGTTCCTTCCCCGAGCGTGCAGAAGCTCTCTTCGAGCAGGCAAGCGAAGCTGCAAAGGCTCGCCGTGCACACCTCGAGAAGCTTGTTGAGCTCTACGGTAAGTAATTTTAAGATTGCTTAAAGTAAAATAATTTACACCCCTGCATAACTACGGTTGTGCAGGGGTTTTTTTTGTATAAATTTTTAATTTATTGAAATTTAATATAAGTGAAAAAGTATAATTTTTACATAAAAGGGTTAGTTTTTTTCGTTTACAATATGTATTTTAAATGCTAAAATCGAAAGGAAGATATATTCAGATTAGGAGGGCGCAAATGGCAATAGGTGCTGAAATATATAATCGTTTGAGGTTGCAATGTATTAGTGTACGCAAACAGATATTTACAAAGGGTTGGGGTGATAAACGCATCCCAAATATGGATTCTGTACTTTGCTTGGTGTTGGATGGTAGTGCTTTTTTGAATGTTGGCAATAAGTCATACCGTGTTAAGAAAGGTGATTTTTACCTCCTTCCTGAAAATGCTTATAGTACCTTTGGATGTGATGAGGAGGAAAAATTCATATTGCGGTATGTTCATTTTAGAACCGATTTGTTATCTTGTTCGTTATTTAATTGGATTGATTGTTCTGAATGGGCGGTACATCTTTCCGATTTTGATTTTAAACGGTGTATAGAGTATCATGAGAATTTGTATATGTGTTCATTGCAGTCACCTACAGTAAATCGTGCTATTACTGAAAACTGTATGTTACATAATTTATTATATATTTTTTTAAAACAAGTTAATGTAAAAGAGAGAAAACGAGAGGATTGGATAGGTAATACATTACAATATATAAGTGATAATCTCGATAAAGACCTTTCAATAGAGAATTTGGCCGGAAGAATTGCGTTACATCCGAATTATTTTATTCGTTGTTTTACTTCAAAGGTTGGAATTTCACCGGCGCGATATATTGCTGAATTGCGTGTGCAATATGCAAAAACTTTGTTGGTTCAAGGTACAAAAACAATGCAGGAGATATGCTCTGCAATAGGGATGAGTGAAATATCTGTTTTTTATGGTTTTTTCAGGAGGCATACAGGCACTACGCCTTTAAAATACAAATTTGAGAAAGAGAGTGAAAAAATAAAATGAAAATTAAAAAAATAAAAAGGATTTTAGCTATGATTTTAGTTTTTGGAAATCTTTTTGGTGCAGTTTTAGGTGTTCCTTCTATTGCAACAACCGTAGAAACAGAATCTGTTAAAATATACAGTCTTTCTGTTAATGATTTGCTTAACCCATTGGGGATTGATGATTCAAATCCGGCTTTTAGTTGGAAATTGAGTTCTGATGTTATAGGAGAAAAACAAACCGCATATCAAATTGTGGTTGCAAGTGATAAATCGCTTTCTACAGTTGTTTGGGACAGCGGTAAGATCGAAAGTGACGATACAACAGATATAATCTATGCCGGTGAAGCCCTCAAGGATTGTACAGAATATTTTTGGCGTGTTACGGTATGGAATAAAGATGACATAGCATTTTTGTCTGATATTGAAAAATTTGAGACTGCATATATTAACAGAGCCCCGCTTGAAGATGCCAAGTGGATAGAGGTGGGCAATGATGCACCCCAATGGAACGGTAATTATGTTATCAGTACAAATGTAGTAAGTATTACTAAAGCTTTTAGTTTAATGATAGGTGGAATTTCAGGGAAAACCAATGATGAAACCTATTTGTTTATAATTCAAGATAAAACATCGTATTATGAATTCCAAACTTATCTTTTGATAAATAATAAATGGACTGCTTGCGGTGTTAATAACAGAATTACAAATTCTGCAGAGGAATATAGAGCGATTAAAGATGGTTTTAAGCTTGATATAAAGGTTGATAATGACGGTGTTTATGTATATGCAGATAATAAATTAACAGCTACTCGAACAAAGAGCGACCTTAATGGCAAGATTCCTTCTATGGGATATATAGGAGTTAGAGAGGCAACAGGAGAGGGCGTTGCGCTTGAAGATTTTGCTGTAATTGATTATACCGTTAATACCAATGGCAGCACTATCATTTCTTATGATTTTGAAAAAGCTCCTGCAATTTTCGGCAATCAGTACAGTACTGTTAAAAATGGTAAATTTTATGCTGTTTCTGATGTTTCTGTAAATAATAACTGGTACGGAGAAGAAGTATTTGCGAAAAATTTAATTGCATATAATACACGCTATATGATTGATACCGATGTAGTAAGTGTAAAGAATGCAATGGCGTTTATGATTGGCGGAACGAACGGAAAGACTAACAACGATACATTTTTGTGGTTGATAGAAGATAAATCAACATATTTTCGTTTGCAAACCTATCTTTGGGTAAATAATAAGTGGGCGAAGCGCGGAAATGATATAAATCTTACAAGTGCTGTAGCGCATTCGGCGATGGCAGATGGTTTTAATTTAAAAATCAAGGTAAGCGATGATGGCGTATATACATTTATAGAGGATGTATTGGCTGCCAAAAGCAATCTTTCTGATTTAGGCGTGTTACCAAGTTTAGGTTATTTTGGTGTTCGTGCCGCTACTAATGAAGGCTTTGTATTAGAAAACTTTTGTGTTATAGATTATTCGTTGAGCTTGAATGGCAATAAGGTCGTTTCTTATGACTTTGACGAAAAGCCTTCTGTAATGACAAATCAATATAGCATCGTTGAAAACGGAAAATTTTATGCTGTTTCAGATGCCTCTGTAAACAATAACTGGTATGGAGAAGATGTATTGGCAAAAGGGGTAACATCTTTTGCCCCTCAATATGGTATAGAAGTAGATGTATTAAGCTTTACAAAGGCTTTTGGTTTGTTGTATGGTTCTGCGGCAAGAACTAACGGCGAAACTTGTTTTTGGTTAGTTGAGGATAAGGGTTCATATTGTCATTTGCAAACTTATGTATGGATGAACAATAAATGGGCAAAATACGGCACCGATACAAAACTTACCGCAAACGAAGCAGATTATGCCGCTATGAAAGATGGCTTTAAATTAAAAGTAACTGTTACCAATGATGCGGTATATACATACATTGATGGAGTATTGCTTTCGGTTGTTTCGGAAAGTACATTGGGAATGTTACCTGAAATCGGTTTTGTAGGCGTTCGTGAGGCTACAGGTGAAGGTGTAGCCTTGGATAACTTTAAGGTTATTGATTATACAGCGGACAGCTTAGGTAAAACGCTTGTAGAATATGATTTTTCTACCAAACCTACCATTTTAACCAATAAATACAGCGTTGTTGAGGATGGCGTATTTTATGCTGTTTCAGATGCGGCGGTCAACAACAATTGGTATGGCGAAGAAATGTTTGCCGCAGGATTAAAAACAGTTGGAAATAATACTAATAAAGTACATTATAAATACACAACCAATGTTAGTTGTACAAGTGGTGGAATATCCTTTGTCTTTTCAGGAAAATCGGTTTCGGATTTTCTTATGTGGCGTTTTGAAATAGGTGAAAGCGGAGTGATTTTGCGTCCGTCCATACTTACTTCCGGTAAATGGACTTATGCTTCAGATATCGATTTATCTGATTATATATCTGTTGAGAAATTGGCAAACGGATGTAAAATAGCTTTTGTTGTTACCGATGATAACGTTGAAACTTATATTGATGATGTAGCCGTAAATAGTTTTTCACTCTCGATTTTCTCAACTAAAGCTACATTGGGTAAATTTGGTTATTTGGTTTCTTCTAATGATAAATATTCTTTATCAAATATTATTGCTGAAAATTATAGTGGAAATCCGCAGGAAAGTAAGATATTTGATTATGATTGTGTAGATTTTAATCCAACATATCGTGGTAAAATTATAGATAAAAAATTACAAATAGATGGAGCAAATGCTACCGGTCTTGCGATAATTCATTACGGAACAGATACATTTAGAAAACAGTTTACTGTTTTTGAAAATATAGCAAAA
>JAZSKL010000172.1:0-15587 GCA_045534855.1 Acutalibacteraceae bacterium | reverse complement strand
TGTAAATCACACTATTTCGACTTTCTATAACCATTATAAATTCAGATATGTTTTATTGCCGTTTAAAGTGATATATAGAATAATTGAGTTTTTGGTGAAAATATTGTTTTTACCTTATTTAGTTTACAGAAATAAAAAATGCTTAAAAGAGCAGAATGAATATGATTGATTGAAAAAGGTAGCCTCACAAAAACGAGGCTACCTTTTTGCGGTATTATAAAACTATCAATTCTTTGGGTGATTTTGTGAGGTTTTCGCAGCCTGTTTCGGTAATAAAGACCAAGTCCTCAATTCTTACTCCAAAGCTATCGGGAATATAAATACCAGGTTCAACAGTCATCATCGTGCCGGCTTTAAAAACTGTGTTACAAGAGGGTGATGCATTGGGGTTTTCGTGTATATCTATACCAACGCTGTGACCCAGTGAATGACCGAAAAATTCGCCGTAGCCTGCGTTTTCAATAATGCTTCTGGCGGCATTATCGGCATGCTTTCCCGTAATTCCTGCGCGCATTGCCGCAAGTCCTGATTTTTGTGCTGAAAGCACTGTTTCGTATATCTTTTTTTGTTCATCTGTAACATAACCTATTGCAATTGTACGGGTCATATCGGAGCAGTATCCGCCAACTTTCGCACCAAAATCCATAGTTAAAAAATCGCCATTTTGGATTGGCTTTTCGGTTGGTACGCCGTGGGGTAAAGAAGAGTTTTTGCCAGATACCGCAATGGTATCAAAAGCAACTCCTTGACTTCCGTTTGAACGCATAAAAAACTCAAGCTCAAGAGCTACTTCTATTTCGGTTTTTCCTAACTTTATCCAATCTAAAATATGGGTGAATGCAGCATCGGTAATATTCTGCGCTAATCGGATGTTTTGCAGTTCTTTTTCATCCTTTACTTCACGCATTTCAGAAAGTAAATCGTCAAGTGTGCTTTCTTCGATTATAGCTGTGTTTTCAAGCTCCTTTGAATAGCGTGAAAACTCTGCAAAGGTGATACTTTTTGTCTCGAGATACAGAAGTTTAATCCTGTTTTCAGAAAGGATGTTTTTAAGCTGTTCAAACCATTTTTTAAGAAGTATAACATCAAAATATTTTACGGTTTTTTGCGCCTTTTCAAAGTACCGCGAGTCGGTAAGAAAAAAGGCGTTTTTTTGCGTTATAACGGCGAATCCCGCAGATGACGGAAAGCCGGTTAAATAAAATCTGTTTGACGGACTTGATATAAGTGCCGCCTGGTTTTCTTTTAGAGAATTTTGTATTTTAAAAATTCGCGATTTGGTCATATTGCTCTCAACTCCATACGGTTCTTTGGTTATTATTTTAACAGCTTTGAAAGTTATTTGCAATAATTAAGAAAAAATATAATATATTATAATATTTACTATTGAGAAATTTTTGTTTGTGTAGTATAATAAATTAGATTATTTTGCGAAAGTGTGACCTTTTTGGAAAAACTTGTTTATTTGGATAACAGTGCAACAACAAAACCCTGCAAATCGGCGGTTGAATATGTGCGTGCTTCTATGGAGGAAGAATGGGGTAATCCATCATCACTTCACAGTCTTGGAATGAACGCACAGATAGGCGTTGATGAGTGCAGGCAGGAGATAGCGCGTCTCATTCATTCTTCGCAAGATGAAATCTATTTTACAGGAAGCGGAACAGAAGCAAATAATACCGCAATTTTAGGTGCTGCTCAAGCAGGCAAAAAACGCGGTAAAAGAATAGTTACTACTGCAGTTGAGCATCCTTCGGTTCTTAATACCGTAAAAAGGCTTGAGGAGCAAGGGTTTGAGGTGGTTTATCTTAAACCGCAGAAAAACGGTGTTGTTTGTGAGGAAGAGCTTCAAAAAGCCATAACAGCTGATACGGTGCTTGTAAGTATGATGCTTGTAAATAACGAATTGGGCTCTGTTATGCCTGTTAAAAAGGCTGTCGAGTTTGTAAAGCAGGTAAATGCTCCCGCGCTTATTCATTGCGATGCGGTGCAGGCATTCGGTAAAATGCCAATATCGGTTAAGGAGTTGGGTGTTGACCTGCTTACCGCAAGCGGCCATAAAATACACGGTCCTAAAGGAATAGGCTTTTTGTACGTTAAAAAGTCGGTTCATATTCCGGCTCTTATTACGGGCGGCGGTCAGGAAAAAAATCTTCGCTCGGGAACGGAGGCAGTTCCGCTTATACGCGGTCTGTCGGGTGCTCTGAAAGAACTCGGCAATATAGAAAAACAGCTTGAAAAACAAAAAGAGCTTTGGATTTATGCAAAAGAGAAGCTTAAAAATACAGGATTTGTTCAAATAAACTCAAGTGAAGATGTACTTCCGTTTATACTCAATATTTCGGTGTCGGGGTATCGTTCGGAAATATTGCTTCATTTTTTGGAAAGTAAAAATATATTCGTTTCCTCGGGAAGTGCCTGCGCTAAAGGCGAGGGCAGTTACGTACTGCGTGAATGCGGATTTGACCGCAAAAGCGTTGACAGTGCTTTAAGAATAAGCTTTTCCAGGGAAAACAGTGAACAGGATATTGATATTTTGGCGGAGGCTTTAACCGCCGCAACGAAAAAACTCAGAAAGGCAAATTAACCTATGCAGGAAGTTATTTTAATAAAAGATGGTGAGTTGGCATTAAAGGGTCTCAACCGCCGCAATTTTGAATCTATTATGACGGGGAATATAAGACGCAGATTGCGTGACCTCGGCGGTGTTCAGATTCGCCGCGCGCAGTCAACTCTCTATATTGAGCCGTTGCATGATGATTTTGATTTTGAAGAGGCGCTTGAGCGTGTAAGCCGTATTTTCGGTATAGCAGGCTTTAGCCGTGCTTGTGTTTGTGAAAAAAATATGGAGGATATTTTAAGCAAAGCGCCCAAGTATCTGAAGGAAACTATGAAAAACGCAAAAACCTTTAAGGTTGAAGCAAAGCGTGCAGATAAGCGTTTCGAGCTTAAATCTCCAGAAATATGCCGTGAGGTTGGTGCGGTTTTACTTCAGAATAACCCCCACCTGAAGGTTGATGTTCATAACCCTGATGTTGTTGTAATGGTTGAGATAAGGGATTATGCGGCATATCTTCATGCAGGTCAGATTCACGGTGCCGGCGGTCTTCCGGTAGGTACTGCCGGTCATGCCGCAATACTTATTTCGGGCGGTATTGACAGCCCGGTTGCCGCTTGGACTATGGCAAAAAGAGGTCTTACTTTGGATGCAATTCATTTTGCAAGCCCTCCGTATACAAGTCCGCGCGCAGAATTAAAGGTTAAAACCTTGCTTTCAAAGGTGGCGCGTTACAGCGGTATAATCCGTCTTTCGATAGTTCCGTTTACCGAAATTCAGGAAAAAATCGGCGAATGCTGTCCCGAAGATTATTTTACGCTTATTATGAGGCGTATGATGATGCGTATTTCCGAGCGTGTTGCTAAAAGCAATAACTGTTTGGCTCTTATCACAGGCGAAAGCCTCGGTCAGGTTGCAAGCCAGACCTTGCCTGCTATTGCCGCTACTGATTCGGTAACAACCATGCCTGTGCTTCGTCCGCTTATCGGTATGGATAAGGAAGAAATAGTACGTATTTCAAAAGTTATAGATACCTTTGAAACCTCAATTCTGCCGTATGAGGATTGCTGTACGGTATTTACTCCAAAGCATCCGCATACCAAGCCCAAACCCGGACAGTGCGAGGCGGCAGAGGAGAAGCTTGATATAGATGCTCTTATAGAAAAGGCAGTAAGCGAAACAAAGTATGTGCTTATTGATGCCGGCGGTGAGCTTCCGCCTAAATCGGATTGCTGATACCATAAAGAAAGGATTGCCTTTATGAAGGATTTTTTATCTCTTGAAGCAGAAAAGACGGTTGAGCTGCTCAAACGCAGGAATAAGTCGGTTGCTTGTGCCGAGTCCTGTACAGGTGGTATGCTTTCGCAGTATATAACCTCGGTTTCGGGTGCTTCATTTGTGTTTGAAATGGGGATTTGCGCTTATTCCTCTCGTATAAAACAACGTATTCTTGGAGTAAAATCCCAAACTCTCGAGCAATACGGTGCGGTAAGCCGCCGGACTGCCGCAGAAATGGCATCAAGGGTTCGTGTGCTTTCGGGCGCGGATATTGGAGTGTCAATTACAGGTGTTGCAGGTCCTGAACCTTCAGAGGGTAAAATGCCGGGTACGGTTTATATCGCCCTTGCAGACGGTAAGGATATTCGTGTTGAAAAGCTCACCATTGAGCCTGACAGCAGGGAAGCTATAAGAAAAACTGCCTGCAGTGCGGTTTTTGCGATGATAAGCAAATGTGTTGAAAACGCTTGATTTTTAAAGGAGATTAGGATTATGATACAAAACATCAAGCTTGATGTGATTTATTATATGGGTGCTAAGGATTTTGAGATGGAGTTTAACCTTTGCGGTTGTTGCCGTATGAGGCTTTTGACCGATCAGGTTAAGGATCATAAAAGCTTTATTCATGCCCTTTCACGTGCTGTATCAAGAAGCCGTGTGATTATGTGTGTAGGCCCGCTTTTTGGTGATGACGGTCTTATAAAAAATGTTTCCGAGGCGGTAAGAATCCCTCTTGAAACGGTCGAAAATCAAAAGTTCGGAATACGCACAAGCAGTCAGATAGAGATTATAAAGGGTGCTTTACCGCTTGTTACTTCGGATGGTATTTTCGGCGGATGCATAGTTGAAAGCGGTCCGCAGTCTATCATACTGCTTTCAGAAAGCAAAAGTGTAAGAAAATCGGTGATGACCTCGCTTATTCATCCTTATATTGAGGAATTGAGCATTGCTTCGGCAACACCGAATCATACAAATACAGGAAATGCTGTGGCTAATCAAGAAGTAGATGTAATTGAAGAGGATGATACTGCTCAGTCCAACGGTGACGATATAAACGGTATGACTGTAGGCGCTGTTGTTGCGGCTGCTACAGATGATGCGGTTGATATTTTTTCATCAACTATTACATCAGTGTTGCCTGATGATAATAACGGGGATGATGACAGTATAAATCAAACCGTAATTACGGCTGCCACAGGAGATGACGATTCTGATGACGATAATATCGTTGTAGGAACAGTTGCGGCGGCTGAAAACGATGACGATACCGCAGATGATACTGTGCTTACTAACACAGCAGATGAAGATGATACGTTTGAAGATGAAGAAGATGACGCTGAGGGTGATGGTGATGATGCATCAGACGATAATACTGCACAGCAACCCGAGGGCTTTAATGCAAAGATAGATCTTTATATTGAACCTCAGCGTGTTAAATTCAGCAAGAAAAATTATTATGATACTGATTATGATTACGGTGAGCAGAGTGAGCTTTATTATTCCGAGGTTGAGGATGATGAATACCGTAATCGCCGTTCATTGCGCGTGCCGGTTATGATATTTACCGCAATTTTGCTTTTGGCGGTTTTGATACTTATTTATCTGTTGGTTTTTGTTCCTATGCGTGACGGATACTCCTTTACGCAGTACATTGATAAGCTTTTTGAGCCTGCTGTAAGGCTTACCCGTATAATAGGGGGTTAAAAATTTGTTAGTAAAGATTATAATAACCTTTTTGGTTTCGATGGTTCCGGTAATTGAGCTTCGCGGAGGGTTGCCGATAGGTCTATCCGGTCAGTTCGGACCAAGCCTTAATTATTGGCTTGCACTTGGAGTTTGCGTTGTAGGTAATCTTGTTCCTGTTCCGTTTATAATCATTTTTATAAAAAAAATATTCGCCTGGATGCGAAAGGTTAGCCAAAAGTTTAACGGACTTGTTACAAAGCTTGAAAACAGAGCTGCAGAAAAGGGCGAAACGGTAAAAAAATATGCGTTTTGGGGACTTTTTGTTCTTGTTGCAATACCGCTTCCCGGAACAGGTGCTTGGACCGGAGCTTTGGTTGCGGCAATGCTTGATATGGATTTAAAGCGAGCTTTCCCTGCAATAGCTTTGGGTGTTTTAGGTGCTGCAGCGATAGTCTCAGCAGTATGGTTCGGCTTGGATGTAGCGTTGTTTTAAAAGGAATTAAAATAAAGTTAGAAGGTTATATAAATGAGGTTCGAAAAGAGAATTTTTCTTTCAACAGCCACTGTTCATGGCGAGGAATTGGAGTTTGTAAAGGAAGCTTTTGATAGAAATTGGATAGCTCCTTTGGGATTTAACTGTGACGGTCTTGAAAACGAGATTGCCGAGTATATGGAAAAAGGTATAGATGAAAAATACCATACAGTAGCATTAAGCTCGGGAACAGCCGCACTTCATCTTGCTATGAAACTTGCGGGTGTAAAACAGGGCGATGTTGTGCTGTGTTCGGATACAACCTTCGCAGCAACTGTAAATCCTGTTTCTTATGAGGGTGCAAAGCAGGTGTTTGTAGATTCTGAGTATGATACTTGGAATATGGACCCTAAGGCACTTGAAAAAGCTTTCCAAAAGTATCCGCAGGCAAAGGTTGTTGTTCTTGCTCATCTGTATGGCTCTCCTGCTAAAATGGATGAAATTCTTGAAATTTGCCAAAAACACAACGCAGTGCTTATAGAAGATGCTGCCGAAGCTCTTTCGGCTACATATAAAGGTAGACAGTGCGGTACTTTCGGTAAGTATAACGTTATAAGCTTTAACGGAAATAAGATTATAACTTCATCGGGCGGCGGAATGCTGATAACTGCTGATAAAGCGGCAAGAGATAAGGCTCTATTTTGGGCTACTCAATCAAGAGAACAGGCTCCTTGGTATCAGCATGAGGAAATAGGATATAACTATCGTATGTCAAATGTTGTAGCCGGTATCGGAAGAGGTCAGCTTATCCACCTTGATGAGCATAGAGATAGAAAAGAACAGATTTACCGTAGGTATGAGCAGGGGCTTAAGGGTTTACCGCTAAAAATGAATCCGTATCTTCCGGAAACAAAGCCGAATTTCTGGCTTTCTTGTATGATAATCGATGAAGATTGCTCCATATACCCAATGGATGTTATGAAAAAACTTGATGAGGCTAATGTTGAGTCGAGACCTATCTGGAAGCCTATGCATATGCAGCCGGTGTTTAAGGATAACGATTTTATAAGTGTTGAGGAGAAATCTGTTGGCGAACAAATCTTTGGCCGCGGACTTTGCCTTCCCAGTGATATAAAAATGACTGAGGAAGAACAGAACATAGATGGAAATAGTATAAAAAGTATGTTTTAAGGGGAAAAAACCAATGTACGCTAAATACATAAAGCGACCACTTGACTTTTTTCTGTCTTTTTGTGCAATTACGGTGCTGTCACCGATACTGCTGGTACTTATCATCGTGGGTACGATAGCAATGGGCGGAAATCCGTTCTTTACACAAAAGCGACCGGGTAAGGACGAAAAGATATTTAAACTTATTAAATTTCGGACAATGACAAATAAAAAGGATAGCGAGGGCAACCTTTTGCCGGACGAAAAACGCCTTACTAAATACGGTAAGTTCTTGCGCTCAACCTCACTTGATGAACTACCCGAACTTATAAATATCCTCAAAGGTGATATGGCGGTAATAGGGCCAAGACCACAGCTTGTGCGTGATATGGTTTTTATGACAGAGGAACAGAGGAAAAGGCATACTGTTCGTCCTGGTCTTTCCGGACTTGCCCAAGTAAATGGAAGAAATGCAATTAAATGGGAAAATAAGTTAAGTTTTGATTTAGAGTACATAAAAAATATAACGTTTTATGGTGATGTAAAACTAATATTTCAAACAATCTTAAAGGTTTTTAAGCGAGCCGATATTTCCGAAGAGGGAATGGAAACTGCAGAAGATTTTGGCGATTATTTGCTAAAAATCGGAGAAGTTGATGCAAATGAGTATGATCAGAAACAAAAAGAAGCAAAATTGCTGGTAGGTGTGTAGAATGGAAAATATGAAATTTTCGGTATCTATGTGTACCTACGGCAAGGATAATCCGGAATGGTTAGAAATTGCTGTTGAAAGCATCTTAAATCAAACGGTGAAACCGAGTGAGGTTGTTCTGGCGGTGGACGGTCCCGTACCGGATGAGCTTGATGTTGTTATTAAGAAGTACGAAAACAACCCTATTTTCAAAGTAATAAGGCTTGAAAAAAATATGGGGCATGGCGAAGCACGGCGGATAGGACTTGAAAATTGCTCTTATGATTTGGTAGCACTAATGGATTCAGATGATATAAGCGTTACTACTAGATTTGAAAAACAGATTGATCGTTTCAAAGCGGATCCGGCGCTTGATATAGTAGGTGGAAATATCAATGAATTTATTGATTCGGTTGAAAATTTGGTAGGGGTAAGAACTGTTCCGGAAAAAGATTTGGAAATAAAACAATACATAAAGAAAAGATGTCCTATGAATCAGGTAACGGTAATGTTTAAAAGGAAATCTGTAAATTCAGTTGGCGGCTATATGGATTGGTTTTGCGAGGAAGATTATTACCTATGGCTTAGAATGTATTTGGCAAAAATGAAGTTTGCTAATATTCCGGAAAATTTGGTTAATGTGCGCGTAGGTAAGGATATGTACAATCGCAGAGGCGGTTTAAAATATTTTAAAAGCGAAGCAAAGTTACAAAAATTTATGTATGATAATAAAATTATAGGCTTTGGAACATATATTTCAAATGTTTTAAAGCGGTTGATTGTTCAGGTATTGTTGCCAAATAAAATAAGAGGCTGGGTATTTAAAAAATTCGCACGGGAGAAAGAATAATGTCGAAGAAGTATAAGATAGGATATACTACAGGTGTTTTTGATATGTTTCATATAGGTCATCTTAATATACTTAAAAGAGCAAAGGAGCAATGCGAATATCTTATTGTTGGTGTTACAACTGATGAGCTTTGTGAAAAAAGAAAGAATAAGAGACCTATAATTTGTGAAGCCGAACGTGTAGAAATTGTAAAATCGATAAAATATGTTGATAAGGTGATTTTGCAGGATAATATGGATAAAATCAAGCCGGTTGTAGAGCATAAAGTAAGTGCGGTTTTTGTTGGTTCCGATTGGAAAGGTACATCTTCTTGGACAGAATACGAAAAAGAATTTGCAAAAGTAGGATGCGATGTGGTATATCTTGAACATACTGAAGGCATATCCTCAACTATATTAAGAGAAAGATTGAATGATGCATGATATTTATATATAAAAAATGGGATGTTTTCTGTAAAAAATTATCGGATTTCGGAATATCAAGTATTCCGGCAAGAGAAGTAAGCGGTATAGTAAAAAATTATTTAACATTAAAACATGATGTCGAAACCAATGTAAAAAAAGCGTTTATAATGGCAGAAATAGAGCATAGATATGGTCATAGAGGCTCCTATTATGTACAAGCCTATTTGTTGAATGATTCCGAAAATATAAAAATTTTAAAAAAAATGCAGCAGATGGGGCACGAGATTTCCTATCATTACGATGTGATGGATAGTAATAAGGGAAATATTGATTGTGCTATAAAAGAATTTGAAAAAAACAAGCAGAAATTTGAAAAGAACGGATTTGATTTGGTTACTGTGTGTCAACATGGTAATCCAGTGGTTGAACGTATAGGTTATACTTCGAACCGGGATTTTTTCAGAAAAAAAGAGGTACAAGAAAAATATTCGAGTATTTCGGATATAATGGTTAATTTTAAAGAAAAAGCAAATACCGAGTATAGCTATTTTTCGGATGCCGGTAGAAAGTTTAAGATGATTTTCGATCCTATAAATAACGATATAAATGATTCATCAGGCAATGATGTTGTTTATGAAAATTTGGAAGAACTTTTTAAAGAATTAAAAAATGATGGTTCCTACATTTTAAGTACGCATCCACACAGGTGGACGAAATCAGCAACGGTTTATATTGTTAAAACTTTAATGTTTAAAGTTATAAGGTTTACAGCTAAAATAATGATGAAAATACCGTTTGCTAAAAAAATAATGAGCATATATTACTGTCCTCTTACTATAATATAGTCAATGGAGCAAGAAAAAATGCGAAAAGCTGTTATTGTAACTGTGTACAACAATATAGAACAGTTAAATATTTTTATTCAACAGTTGCTTTCTGACGGTACTACCGATGTTTTTATTCATTTGGATAAAAAAAAGGAACATTTAAAAAAACATATCTATGTTAACAATTATGTGCATTTTGTTGAAAAAAATGTGGATGTCGAGTGGGGAGGTTATTCTTTTCTTTTGGCAATTATACAGTCTTGGAGAGAGGTATTGCAGTTTGGCCAATTTGACTATATCGTTTTATGTTCTGGGCAAGATATAATGGTGAAGAACGGAATAGATGATTTTTTAGAAAAACATCCTAAACAAATTTTTATAGATTCATGGAAAGATGATAAAACGAGAAGAGCTTTTTTGTTACACAAATGGTCGCATAAATATTTTAGAATTATTGATAAAAAACTTAGCTTTACTAGAATTATGCGTGTTTTAAGGATAAAGATGTTTAGAGCGGGAATTCCAATTGCAAGAAGGAAAATAGATTACGATGTAAAAAATATAACTTTTTATAAAAATTGGTTTTGGTCATGTATTCCTTTTGTGGTTGTAGAATGGATTATAAACTTTTTAGATAACAATCCGAGTTATATAGATGTATTTAAAGGTTTTGTTGCAGAGGAAGGCTTTATTACTACAACAATAATGCTTTCACCATATAAAAATTGGTTAAATTTTGATTCTTCAGGAAAATCATATTCGTTGACATATAGAAAAGTATCTATTAACAATCATCCGCCCATATTGACATATAATGATATCGAGGAGATTGAAAAAAGCGATATGTTTTTTGCTAGAAAAATAGATGTAAATACTGACAGGAAAATTATGGATTATTTTATTGAAAAATATTTTAGTTGAATGTGGTGAACGTATTGAGCAATTGTAATAATATACGTGGGGTACAAAATAAAATACTTGAAATAATGAAGTATATAGATAAACTTTGTCGTGAAAACGAAATTGTTTATTATATAATGGGCGGTACAGCTCTGGGCGCGGTCAGGCATGGTGGTTTTATTCCTTGGGATGATGATCTTGATATTTTTATGACTCCAAGTGAATATTTAAAATTCAAAGATATTTTCGATAAGGAGAATTCAAAAAAGTTTGTTCTTCAAGAGTGGCGTACAACACCTGATTATCTTGAGTATTCAAAGGTACGCATGAATGGGACGACATTTATAGAAGAAAATTTTAAAGACCGTAAAGATATGCATCAAGGAATTTATGTCGACATAATGATTCTGCATAAGGTTTCCATTAACCTCTTGGTTCAAAAAAAGGTTTATTTAGCTTCTAAATTCGTTACACTTTATGCATTGTCTCAGCGTAATTGGAAACCAAAATCGTTTGCGCAGTCATGTGTGCTTAAAACGCTGAAAATACTACCTTGTAAATTCATAGCCAAAAGGTGCTATAAAAAAATATATAAATATGATACGCTTACAACAAATTATAAGTATTGTTATTGGATAACCCCTGCAAAGTTTAAAAACGGAATTTTTGACAAAACATTTTTTGAAAATCCCGTAGATATACAATTCGAGGATACCGTTTTATACGGTCCGGAAAAAATAAAAGAATATTTATCTTACAGATATGGCGATTATATGAAATTGCCATCTGAAGAAGCTCAAAAAGCATCTGTTCACGCTTATTTTTATGATGTGAGCAAAGATTATAAAGAATTTTTTAATTAAATGGTGAAAACGTTGAAGGTATTAATTATAAGTCATAATCCTATAACTACATATCAAAGTATGGGCAAAACGCTCGCTTCTTTATTCAGCAACTTTAATTGCGAAGATTTATGTCAATTATATATTTATCCCACAATACCTGACATTGATTTTTGCTCATCGTATTACCGCGTTACCGATAAGGATGTTTTGGATAGCTATTTTAAGTTTTCTGTTAACGGTAGAACGATAAAAAAAGAAGAAATAAATATAGTGCAGCATTCAATGTATGAAAACGACGGTGACAAAAATTTATACAGCAATAAAAAAAATAAAAATTCTTTTCGTATGATTTGTAGGGATTTAATTTGGAAATTTTCGCATTGGTATAATAAAGATTTAAAAAATTGGTTAAAAGAACAAGGGGTGACTCATATTTTTGTAGCTCCTGGTATGGCAAAATTCATATACAATATTGCACTTAAAATATCTAAAGATTTCAATTTACCTATAATTAGTTATGTTTGTGATGATTATTATTTTGTAAAAAAACCAAAAGGTGTTTTAGACAGGATTCGTGTAAGAGGTTTGCAAAAAAAAATTAAAAAACTCATGAAAAAAACCTCTCATTTAGTGACAATATGCGAAGATTTAAGCCAACTTTATTCAAAAGAATTTTCTGTTCCCTCAACGGTTATAATGACAGGAACGAATTATTCAATATCAAAAAAAACAATTATAAAAGATAATCCTACTTCTATAACCTATATGGGAAACATTCGTTGTAATCGTTATAATTCTTTGGTGGAAATAGGAAAGGCGTTGCAGGAAATAAATTCAAATTGCAATACCGATTACCATTTGAATTTATATACGGTTGAAAATGACAATTCAATACTGGAAAAGTTTGAAGGTATATCAACCATAAGAATGTGCGGATACGTTACAGGTGAGGAATTTGATAAGATTTTTCATTCTGCGGATATACTTTTACATACTGAGGCGTTTGACTCTGAAAGTATAGATATGGTAAAAAATTCAGTTTCTACAAAAATAGCGGATAGTTTAGCAAGCGGTATACCGCTGTTGGCATACGGACCTAAAGAGGTTGCTTCAATGCAACATCTTATTAAAAATGACTGTGCCGTCACGGCAACGAATAAAGATGAACTTGAAAAATTACTGTATGATTTATTTGAAACCCCTAAAAATGTAATAGGAAATCGAGTGGATAACGCATTGAAAGTGGCTCGCAATAACCACGATAGTGTGCAGACAGGTTATAAATTAAAACGGATTTTTGAGGGTGTATCAAATTAACGATTTATTATATTGGGTGAAAGAAGAAATATGGAAAAAGTAATAAAAAAACGAAATGAATCAAACCTTTATTGTTGGCTTTTGGCATTGGTTTATTTTATACCTAATATCAATTATTATTTAAGTTTCTTGTTGAGTTCATTAGATATGACAACGGCAACAATACCCTTATATTTTTCTTTGTATCTTGTGGTTATTTATGCTTATGGCAAAACTTTTTTGAAAAATGGTTCATCGTTGTTTTGTTTGTTAGTGGTGGGTGTACTGTATTTGTATACATTGGCATTTTGGCCCCAAAACGAACGTTTTATGTTTGGCGGATTTTGGGATGCGGTTTATAATCCTTTGTACCGTATTGTATTTTTAGGTTTGCCGTTGTTGTTTTTGCCTTTATTTATTGAGGATTTCAGTTATTTATATAGGACTTTTTGCAAGTTGGCGTGGATAAATTTATCAGTTGCTTTATTGGCGTACTTTTGGCAGATTATAAACCTTGAAAGAGATTTTGAATATATGACGTTTTCATATAATATGCTTTTTTCTGCGGCACTTTGCTTTTTGTATTCCAGAGAGAGAAAGAACCTGTTTTTATTGATTTTTCCATCGATAGCAATGCTTTGTATAATGGTTATCGGTTCTAGAGGTGCTATGATTTGTGCTGTGCTATTTTTAGTATTTAATTTTTTTGTTGGCACAAATCGTCAGGTTTCTCGCGGAAAAATATTCATTTGGAGTGCGATAGGTGTAGCAACCTTTCTGTTTATAGTATATTTTGATGCCATATTAAGTTATGCTGTAGAGTATCTTAAAGAATTAGGTTTTGAAAGCAGAACAATAGAAAAATTGATAGATGGTAGCCTTTTTGAAGATCAAGGAAGAGAAAATATAGCAACGGCAGTAACAGACTCTATATGGGAATCCCCGCTTTTCGGACATGGATTGTTTGGCGATAGATATGTAGCATACTCAACCTACGGACGAGGAATGTATGCCCATAATATTATTTTGGAGTGGCTTTGTCAATATGGTCTTTTGATTGGCGGAATTTTATGTATTGTGTATTTGTATTATGCAGTAAAATGTGTTTTTGTTAAAACCGGTTACCGATTAAAAGCGTTGTATATATGTATTTTTTCTGCTACGTTTTTCAAAATGTTTGTTACCGGAACATATTTAGGAGATTCCAATTTTTATTTGTTAATCGGTTTAATAATAACGGTTATCAAAAGTGATAAAAAATCCAAACAGAAAGTTAATAATATAACACAATAATTAAGGATAGAGTTAAATGAAAGTTATAGAAATTAATACTGTAAATTATGGTAGTACCGGAAAAATCGCAGTACAGGTTGCAAAAGTTGCTGAGTACTCTGGTCATCAGGTTTATGTTTGTTCTTCGGGCGGAAGAAAAAATAATGACTGCTCGGATTATGACAAAAAAATCTATATAGGCGGTTTTATTTCGGAAAAACTCCATTTGCTTTTGGGCAGAATAACTGGGTTAAATGATTGTTTTTCTTATTTTGCAACAAGAAAATTTTTAAAGGAAATAAAAAAAATAAATCCTGATATAATCCATATTCATAATTTGCATAACTGTTATATAAATATTTCTTTATTGTTTGATTTTATTCAAAAAAATAATATTAAAACTGTGTGGACGTTGCATGATTGTTGGGCGTTCACAGGCAAGTGCCCCTATTTTGATATAGCAAATTGTAATAAGTGGAAAGAAGGTTGCCATAATTGTCCGCAAAAATTAGCATATCCAAAAAGTTATATAGATTGCTCAAGATTTCTTTATAATAAAAAGAAGAAGATTTTTGGCAGTGTAAATAATCTTACATTAATTACACCTTCAAAATGGCTTTCTGAACACGCTAAAAATTCGTTTTTAGGAAAATGTGATATACGGGTAATAAACAACGGGATAGATTTATCGGTTTTTAATCCGCGTGAGAACGATTTCAAACAAAAATACAACTGCGAAGAAAAGTTTGTTATTTTGGGCGTTGCTTTTGGTTGGGGCAAAAGAAAAGGGTTAGATGTTTTTAAAGAACTTGCAAGTAAATTGGATGAAAAATTCCAAATTGTATTGGTCGGTACTGACGATGTGGTCGATAAGGAACTGCCCGATAATATTATTTCAATACACAGAACAGATAACCAGATTCAGTTGGCTGAAATTTATTCAGCGGCAGATGTATTTGTTAATCCTACAAGGGAAGAAAACTATCCTACAGTTAATATGGAAGCTATAGCTTGCGGAACTCCCGTTATTACGTTTGATACAGGCGGTAGCGCTGAAATAATTGATGATACATGCGGCTTAAGTGTAGAAAAAAACGCTATAGAAGAAATGATTGAAAAAATTATTTTTGTTGAAAAAAATCGTCCCTTTTCAACGCAGGATTGTCTTATACGCGCTGAACAGTTTGATAATAATTTACGTTATGACGAATATGTAAGTTTATATGAAGAAATTTACAAGTTTGATTGAGATTTGTGGAGGCATAAATATGGAAAAAGTTTTGTTGTTACAGGGTCCAATTCCGCATTACCGCGTACCTGTTTTTAATGAATTGGCAAA